>JAFMIX010000288.1 GCA_017853785.1 Verrucomicrobiales bacterium | reverse complement strand
GCGACCTCTAACTTCGGCGTGCCGGTCGGCGTCGTGCCGATGCCGACATTTCCAGACCCATCTATCACGAATGGGGTTGCATCCGGGTTCGCTTCATCTTCGACGCGAAGCGCGTCACCAGTTCCCTTTTGAGTAACGCGAAGAGCCGGGTTTGCGTTATCGGTGACTTCTATAACCTGATGCTGTGTAAACGTGTTCGTCGTGCTTTTGTGAGCCGCATCTGCATCTTCAGCAAGTTCAATGACGGAGCCCCCCGGCTCTTTCGTGTACAGCTTCTTGTCGGGGAAGTTGACGGCAAGCTCGCCGACGTCGAGGTCGGCGGCTGTCGGAACCTTGGCAGCAACATTGCTGCGCTTGATCTGGATTTTCGATGCCATTGGCTATGTAGCCTTTCCTGTTGGGGGTTAGTAAGCGCCGCCGTCGATGGCGATATTGTCGATAGTGCCGCCCTTGCCGTCGATGATCGTGGAGCCTGCCTTGTTGGCCGCAGCACCAGCCCAAGCAACGCTGCCAGTCATGTTGGCCGTGCCCGCCAGCGGGACATAGGCCGTCATATCGACAGCGTTGGCGATGTGGTGGAACTTCGACGCGGCGGCATCCCAGACGAGGTAGTCGCCCTGCGTGACGGTGGTGAGGGCCGCGTTCGCAAGGTTTGCCTTCCACGAAGCGTCAATGGTTCCGGTCTTGCTGACGGAATAGAACTGGCCGTTCTTCGGAGCCGGGGTCGGGGCCGCGTAGGCGGCTGTCAGGTCAACGGTGCCAGAGAACGTAAGACCGCCCACAGGCAGGAAGCCTGCCGGGATCTTGCCCGTGGCGTCCAGCAAGGCGATCTTCGATGCGTCGTTCGCCGGGGTGGCGTCAGGTGCCGCAACAAGGCGGGAGGCCAGTGCTGCGGGCGTCAGGAAGGCGTTCGTCGCTGTTCCCGTCTTGACGATGAGTGCGTCAGCCGCAGAGCCCGTGAGCTTCGGGATAAAAGCGTCAGCCACCCGCCCCTGCGCGGTGAGGCGCACGAGCTTGTCGGCGTCACCCGCAACCGGACCTGCGCCGCCCGAAGGAAGGTTAGCCGTGGCGCTGCGAAGGTTCCCCGGATTGAGGGCCTTGCTGGTGTCGGTTCCCGCGAGGACTTCGGCGTTGGTGGCGAAGCTCGTGGCCGCGCCAAGTGCCGTCCAATCGCCGTCAGCACTGCCCGCGCCCGTCAGGACATAGGCCGTGCCCGCGAACTTGGCGATGATGATGGAACCCGTGGGCTTGGTTCCCAATCCGGTCCAAGCCGCACCGATACCCGTAGGCGATCCCGGTGTGCCGCCCGTAAGGTTGGCAGTGCCGACAGACACGGTGACATCCGGGTTGACGCGCAGCCAGCCAAGGGCCGTGCCCCCGTGTGCCCAAAGCTCCGGGGTCTTGGCGGCACCGGCCGCGAAGTTGAGGGCAAGCTCGCCTTCAAGGCCAGCAGCAGGAGCGCCGGAGCTTCCGGTAGTCCTGCGCTTGATCTGAATGGTAGAGGACATATTCGTAGCTCCTTATCTGTTAAAACCTACCGCCATCAGCGTCGGCCCAAGTTGGAGGGAAAGTCGACCCGCTGCCGGAAATGAGAAACTTTCCGGCAGCGGGGGCGGTAGGCAGTACCGTCCCGCCGCTGCTTGCGCTTCCGGCGGGGCTGTATGCTGTCGTGGGGAGGTTTCCGGCGGACACTGCCGTCACCTTGATGTTGTCGCCGACGCTGGGGGTCGCCATCGGAACGTGAAGTGCTACCTTGAGGTTCTGCGTGGACATCAGTTCACCTTGATGAAGTAGTTCACGGTGTAGGACTTGGGTCTTGTTTCGGTGTCGCCACCGGAAAGCGTGTGAGAGTGCCCACCAGCGGGGCCAGTGTAGACGTTGGGCGTTGTCGCCGGGTTGTCGGTGCCCCAATTGCTGTCCGTGGGCCAAAGGCCCTTGGCAGCGTTCGTCCACGCTTCGATCTTGGACCCCCCGGAATAGGGGATGTTGTGCTGGTGGTCGTTCTGTGTTGACACCACGAAGTTTGAACGAGGCAGGCGGGTCGCATCCTCTTGGAACGCATTCAACGTGCCGCCGTTCCACTGCGCGTTGTTGTTCTGCCCCGCCATGCGAAGATAGCTGCCGCGAAGGTCGGGAACCGTGGCGGAGCCCGTCAGCGTGGCATAGGTCGTACCTGCGACGTTGCGGCCATCGGCCAGCACCCACTTGGCAGCGTCAGCCGCCGAGAACTGGGCCTTGAACTGCGTTTCCGTCAGGATGCTCTGCTTGATGTCGCCGACAGTCCAGCCGTCACCGTCAATGCCCCTCGCACCCGCCGCGCCAGCAGGACCGCGAGCGCCGCCATTGATGGCCTTGATGCGGATGAGCCAGCGGACCGAGAAGCTGATCGGGCGGGTCTGGAGATCGCCGCCGCTGATCGTGTGCGTATGTGCAGCGACGTAATCGGTGTACGGCGTTTGGGTTGACCAACTACCGGCGTTGGAAACCTTCTTGGACACTCCGGTGTCGTTTATGCCGTAGTGACCAAAGTCATCCGTTGACCAAGAGGGGATGCCCGCACTGTGACGATGGCCGCCGTTGCTGTCAGCGGTAAAGGGCACGGTACGCGGCAGGCGCGTCGTGTCATCCTGCTTGATGCCCGCCGCGCCCTCGCCGCCGTTGGCACCGACGCCGCGCAGGAAGTAACCGCGCAGGTCGGGAAGGGCAAACGTCGAGGTTCCGTCAGCCGCCGTGCCCGTATTGTACTTGTTGCCGATGACCGCATACAGGTCGCCGTAGGTGGCAACAGCCAGAATTTGGCCCTTGCACTCAAGGTAGGTGTCCGCGTCCCACGTATCCAAGGGCCACGCGATGATCTCGCCCACACCCGTCGAGGCCGTGGAGCTTGAAGAGGCGTTGGCGATCTTGTTCCACGTCGAGGTAGTCGCGTTCCAGTGATAGATTGCGTCTTCGGCTTCGACCAAGTGGGCTTCGTTCGCCTGCGGCGTGGTGAACTTCCATGCCGCGCCGTCCCACAAGGCAAGTTCCTTGGCGTGTCCGACCCATGCCCCTGTCGGG
>JAFMIX010000032.1 GCA_017853785.1 Verrucomicrobiales bacterium | reverse complement strand
GGGGGCGCGTGACGCGGACGGATGCCGTCGCCGCCGCGCGGCTGCTGCGGCAGGTGGAATGCGCGGCGTTGGCGGCGCGAACGTGGCGGGTGCTCTCGCAGGGCGAACGCCAGCGCGTGCTCATCGCCCGCGCGCTGATGGCGCGCCCCCGGCTGTTGATCCTGGACGAACCTTGCGCCGGCCTCGACCCCGCCGCGCGCGAACATTTTCTGCAATTCCTGCAACGTCTCGGCTCGTTCCGTAACGCGCCCACGCTGGTGCTGGTGACGCATCATGTGGAGGAGATCATGCCGGTGTTTTCGCACGCGCTGGTGCTGCGCGGCGGGCGGGTGCTCGCGGCGGGCATCAAGCGCGTAGTGCTGACGACGGAGATTCTCGCCCGCGCGTTCGGAGCTGGCGTGCGGCTGCGGCGGGTTGGGGGGCGCTACGCGCTCACCGTGGGGGCGAAACGGCGCGGCGTGGTGTGAGGTGTCGGGTGTGCCTTGTTTCGGTGCGCCACCTCGGCTAATTTCGACGCGTGAGCCGCATCCTTTTCATCACCGGCACGGACACGGACGTGGGTAAAACTTTTTTTTCCGCGCTTGCCGTCCATGTGCTGCGCGATTGCGGCGTGAATGTCGCCGGGCTCAAACCCATCTGCTCCGGCGGTCGCGCCGACGCCCGGATCCTGCAAAAAATCTCCCGCGCCGGCCTCCCGCTCGACGCGGTGAACCCGTGGCATTTCCGAGCGGCGCTCGCGCCGGTGCTGGCGGCGCGGCGCGAAAAGCGGCGGGTGCGGCTGCGGGAAGTCGTCGCACACGTGCGGCGCGTGGCGAAACGATTTGAGGTGGTGGTGGTCGAGGGCGCGGGCGGATTATTGAGTCCGTTGGGCGAGGATTTTGATTCGCGCGACCTTATCTTGGCGCTGTACGCGCAGCCGATCATCGTCTGCCCGAATCGGCTCGGCGCGGTGGGACAGGCATTGCTCGTATTGGCGGCGTTGCCCAAGCGCGCGGCTGCCCGCGCCCGCGTGGTGCTCGTCGCGCCGCCGAAGGCCGACCGTGCGAGCCGTACGAACGCGGCGTTGCTTGAGGAAAATATTGGCGCGGGGCGCATCTACGCGATGCCGTGGTTCAAAGGACGCAAGGCCGTCCGCCGTCGCCCGCCGGCGTAGCGGCTTTCTGCCGAAAGCCGCATTTTTATTTCCCGTTTTGCGGCGCTCTTCCGTGACGCCGCCACGACCGCGGTGACTCCATCCCTCCGCTTGTTTCAACGCCGCGCGTCCGCTAAGCTGCGAGTGTGATTTACGACGCGTCCCTCGACGAATTGCTCCAGAAAGTTTGGACCGGCCAGCGCATCACCGTCGCCGAGGCGCTGCGGCTTTACCGCCTGCCGTTGGAAGAGCTTGGCGCGCTCGCCGACCGCCGCCGCCAGCTCGCCAAGAAGGACGCTTACAGCGGACGCGGCAACGAGATCGTGACCTACAACGTGGACCGCAACGTCAATTACACCAACGTCTGCAACGTCTACTGCAAATTCTGCGCCTTCTACCGCACGGACAAGGACGCCGACGCCTACGTCATCACGCAGGCCGAGATGGACCAAAAAATCGAGGAGACGATCGCGCTTGGCGGTACGCAGATTCTCATGCAGGGCGGGCATCATCCCAAGCTTACGAAGCAGTGGTATCTGGATCTGCTCGCGCACATCAAAGCAAAGTTTCCGGAGGTGAACATCCACGGGTTTAGCCCGAGCGAGTTCATCCATTTCCGCGACGTGTTCAATGAACCGCTGGAGACGCTCGTCGCTGAATTCAAGGCGGCGGGCCTTGGCTCGATTCCCGGCGGCGGCGGGGAAATCCTGGTGGACCGCGTGCGCCAACGCGTTGCGCCGCTCAAGGCCATGAGCAACGATTGGCTCGAAGTCATGGACGTGGCGCACCGGCTGGGACTTTATTCCAGCGCGACGATGATGTTCGGGCACGTTGAGACGGTGGAAGACCGCATCGAACACCTGGAGCGGCTGCGCGCGCAGCAGGAGCAGTCACTTGGTTACAAGCAGGGGCACTTCACCGCGTTCATCGCGTGGACGTTTCAAGCGGAAAACACGAAGCTCCGCGCGCCCACGGTCGGCGCGCACGAATATCTCCGCACGCAGGCGTTGAGCCGCATCTACCTGGACAACTTCGAGAACATCCAAAGCTCGTGGGTCACGCAGGGGTTGGAGATCGGGCAGGTCGCGTTGAAATACGGCGCGAATGACCTCGGCAGCATCATGATTGAGGAGAACGTCGTCTCGCAGGCGGGCACGACCTTCTGCATGACCGTGCCGGACATGCACCGGCTCATCAAAGACCTCGGCTACGAACCGCGCCAGCGCGACAACTGGTATCGGCTGGTGAATTAAATTTATCCGGGTCGCGATCATTGGCGGGAGACTTTGCCGCCGTCCTTCATTAACTTTCCCCGAATGAGCAAGCAGCAGGTCATTGTGGTGGGCGGCGGCGCGGCGGGATTTTTTGCCGCCATCACCTGCGCCGAGGCGAATCCCAAAATCAGCGTGACGGTGCTGGAGCGCGGGCCGCAATTCCTTTCCAAAGTGCGCATCTCCGGCGGCGGGCGTTGCAATGTCACGCACGCCTGCTTCGAGCCGCGCGCGCTGGCCACCCGCTATCCGCGCGGCGAACGGGCGTTGCTCGCGCCGTTTCTCGCATTCCAGCCCACGGAGACGATCGCATGGTTCGCCGCGCGCGGCGTGAAGCTGAAGACCGAGGCCGATGGCCGGATGTTTCCCGTCACGGATTCTTCCCAGACGATTGTGGATTGTCTCATGGCGGCGGCGCAGGAGGCGGGCGTGAAGTTGGCACTGAATTGCGGCGTGGAAAAAATCGCACGGCGCGAGGGCGGTGGCTTCGATCTGAAGCTGGTAAATGGCGAAAACCTTTCCTGCGACCGGCTGCTGCTAGCGACCGGCGGTTGCCGTGCGGCGGCGGTGGGTGAATTGGTGGTGGCGTTGGGCCACACGCTCGAACCGCCCGTGCCGTCGCTGTTCACCTTTCACATCGAGACGCCGTGGCTGCGGGAGTTGGCGGGAATTTCCGTGGAGAACGCGGAGGTGACGATTCTGGCGGCGAAGCTGCGCGAGCGCGGGCCGGTGTTGGTTACGCACTGGGGCTTGAGCGGGCCGGGGATTTTGCGGCTCTCGGCTTGGGGCGCGCGGGTGCTGCACGGGTTGGATTATAAATTTTCGTTGCTGGTGAACTGGCTGCCGCATCTCGATGCGGCGCAGGTGGACGCGGTGTTGAATTCCCGCCGCGCCAGCCAGCCTGCGAAGCTCGTGGTCAACACACCGGTCGCGCCCGTGCCGGCGCGGTTGTGGGAGCAGCTCGTGCTCGCAGCGGGCATCGCGCGGGAGACGCGTTGGGCGGACGTCGCGCGTGCGGCGCAACACCGGCTGGTGCAGCAACTCACGCGCACGGAATTGCCGGTGACGGGCAAGAGCTTGAACAAGGACGAGTTCGTGACGTGCGGCGGGGTGCGGTTGCGCGAGGTGGATTTCAAGACGATGGCGAGCCGCGTGTGTCCGGGGTTGTATTTTGCGGGCGAAGTGTTGGACGTGGATGGCGTCACGGGCGGATTTAATTTTCAGGCGGCATGGACAACCGGTTGGCTGGCAGGGCGGTCGCTGGCGGTTTAAAAAGATTTCCGCATTGCCCGTTGTCGCGGGCGGGATTGTGTGCTATGATGCGCCCAATTAAACGTATCCCCGGTCGGCGTTCGGCAGAGGATGGTTGCAGTCCGAGTTTATGAATCATTCAAATACCGACAGCCCCGAACCCCCTTTGGACAATGCGGCGTGGAAGGAGATCGTCGCCCGCTACCAGACTCCTTCGGTGGCGCGCAGCACCTGGCAGATCGTGAATACGCTCGTGCCGTATCTCGCGCTGTGGTATCTGATGTATCTGGCGGTGGAAGTTTCGGTATGGCTGGCAGTGCCGCTGGCGGTGCTGGCGGGCGGCTTTCTGGTGCGGATGTTCATCATCTTCCACGACTGCGGCCATGGGGCGTTCTTCAAGTCGCAGCGGGCGAACCACTTCGTCGGCGGCATCACCGGGCTGCTCACATGGACGCCGTATTATCACTGGCGCTGGGAGCATGCGTTGCACCACTCGTCCTCCGGCGATCTGGATCGACGTGGCGTGGGCGACATCTGGACGCTGACGGTGCAGGAATATCTGGAGGCGTCGCGGTGGAAAAAATTTTCGTATCGGCTCGCACGGAATCCTTTCGTGCTGTTCGTGCTCGCGCCGCTGTTTTTGTTCGGGGTGTGGCAGCGGTTTCCCAATGCGAAGGCCAAAGCGGGCCGGGAACGTCGCTCGATCTATTGGACCAATCTCGGGTTGGTGGTGATCTGCGCCGGGCTGATCTGGTTGTTCGGCTGGAAGGTGTTTTTGCTCCTGCAATTGACCGTCATGGGCGTGGCGGGATCAGCGGGAGTGTGGATGTTCTACGTGCAGCACCAGTTTGAGGGCGTCTACTGGGAGCGCAACGAGAACTGGGATTATGCCACGGCGGCGCTCCAAGGCAGTTCCTTCTACAAGCTCCCGCGCATCTTGCAGTGGTTCTCGGGCAACATCGGATTCCACCACGTCCACCACCTGAGCCCGCGCATCCCGAATTACAATCTGGAAAAGTGCCACCGCTCCGAGCCGTTGTTCCAGGCCGTGAAGCCGGTGACGTTGCTGGGCAGCCTGAAATCCTTCACCTTCCGGCTGTGGGACGAAAAACGCCGCAAACTCGTCGGCTATGCGCATCTCAAAACCGTCCGCCAGGAGCACGCGTCCGGCTCGGCGCGCGGCTGACCTCCGGTTGGCGGGGTTGAAATACTCAAAAAACCGCTTGCTTTTCCCCTTGAAACGGCCAATCTGCGGCCGTCGATAGATAGCAAGCGCTTCCACGGCATGGTGAATCTTCAAGTGAACTCGGTTCAGTGATGATTTGAAACCCGGCAGTCGGGAACAGTCTGGTCAGAGCAAGTTAGTCTAGGAGACAATACATCACATGAGCACAAAACTGTTTGTTGGAAATCTTTCCTTCAACACCACCGAAAACGACCTGCAGGACGCCTTCGCGGCGCACGGCCAGGTTGTCGAAACCAACCTGATGATGGATCGCACCACGGGTCGTCCCCGCGGCTTCGGTTTCATCACCATGAGCACCCCCGAAGAGGCCCAGAAGGCCATCGAAGCGATGAACGGCGCCCAGCTCGACGGCCGCGCCCTCACCGTCAACATCGCCCGTCCCCGTGAAGAACGCCCTCCCGGCGGCGGCGGCGGTCGCGGTCCGCGTCGTGAATACGGCGGCGGCGGCGGCGGACGTCCGAATCGCTACTAATCGATAGCGAATTTTCATGGCGGGGTTCGGTCGAACCGAGCCCTGCCTTTTTTTATTTTTCAACCCGCACCCCTCGCGCATGGAAGAACACATCGAAGTCGAAGGCCGCATCTTCAGCGTTCTCGCTGGCACGATGTTCCGCGTCGAACTCGATAACAAACACCAGGTCCTTGCCACCATCTCCGGTAAGATGCGCAAACGCTTCGTCCGCCTCACCGTCGGCGACCGCGTGAAGATGGAGATGTCCCCCTACGATTTGAACAAGGCCCGCATCGTCTGGCGCCTGGGCTAGTTTGCCGGCGCAAATGCGCCCAGCTTCGTCTGCAAGCCGCAATGCGGCTCACCCCAGATTCACTGGGTCAATATCCACCGCCAGCGTCACGTCCTCCGGCAAGACCAGTTCACTCGTCAGCTTCGCCAGCCGCGCACTCAATTTCGTCATCTGCCGCGTGCGCAGCATGATTTGGTGGCGGTAAAAAGTCTCCGCTTTAAGCAGCGGCGCGGGTGCCGGCCCGGCGATGACCAAGTCTTTGAAATTCGGCTGCTCTTTTTCCAGGTCGCGTCTCAAGTGGTCGGCGGAGAATATTACCTTCTCCTCATTGCGCCCCTTGAGCGTCAGCAGCGCCACGCGGCTGAACGGAGGATATTTCAACTGTTCGCGGAACTCCGTCTCCTGCGCGTAGAATCCGGCGAAGTCGTGCCGCCGCGCAAACTGGATCGCCGGATGAAACGGCGTGAAGGCCTGCACGAATACTTCGCCCTCCACGTCGCCGCGCCCCGCACGCCCGGCCACCTGCGTGAGCAGTTGGAACGTCCGTTCGCTCGCGCGGAAATCTGGCTGGTGCAGCGCCATGTCCGCGTAGATGATGCCCACCAGTGTGACGTTCGGAAAATGCAGTCCCTTCGCGATCATCTGTGTGCCGACAAGGATATCGATCTTGCCCGCTTTGAAATCACCGAGCACGCGCCGATAATCTTCTTTCCGCTTCATGGTGTCCGCATCCATGCGTTTGATGCGCGCCTGCGGGAATAGCTTGGCGAGTGTTTCCTCCACCCGCTGTGTGCCCGTGCCGGCGTAGCGGATCGCGGGATTCTTGCACTTCTCATTCGGGCAGACCGGCGGCACGCGCTCGACGTGGTTGCAAATGTGGCAGCACAGCTTTTGCTCCTGCCGGTGGAATGTCAGCGAGATGCTGCAATTGGGACACTCTGCCACGTAGCCGCATTTTGGACATTGCAGCGAAGTTGAGAAACCCCGGCGGTTCAGGAATAAAATGGTCTGCTCGCCGCGCTCCAGCCGCTGCGTCATCGCCTCCTTGAGCTGCGGCGAAAAGATGGGGATGCCCTTCTCGCCGCGCGCCGCCTGCCGCATGTCCACCACGCGGACCCGGGGCATCTTCTGGTTGTCCACGCGGTCGCGCAATTCCAGCAGAGTGTATTTGCCCTGCTGGCAGTTGTAGAAACTCTCCAGCGACGGCGTGGCCGAGCCGAGCACCACCACGGCGCTCTCCATCTGTCCGCGCACGATCGCCACATCGCGCGCGTGGTAACGCGGCGTTTCCTCCTGCTTGTAGGTGTGCTCGTGTTCCTCGTCCACGATGATGAGCCCGAGGGGTTCCACCGGGGCAAAAATTGCCGACCGAGCCCCGATGACGATGCGTGCCCGTCCTTGGCGGATCTTGTGCCATTCGTCGTGCCGCTCGCCGGCAGACAAATGTGAATGCAGCACCGCCACGAGCGTTTGCAACGGCCCGGAACTGAACCGCGCCTTGAACCGTTCTACCGTCTGCGGCGTCAGCGAGATTTCCGGCACCAGCACGATCGCGCCTTTGCCCTGCTCCAGTGCGTGGGCGATGGCTTGCAGGTAGATTTCTGTCTTGCCGCTGCCGGTGACGCCGTGAAGCAGAAAGGTGGAGGATTGAGGATGGAGGATTGAAGATGGCGCCCGCGCGCCATTCCCTATCTTCAATCCTCCATCTTCGCCATGCTTTATTGCGGCGATAATTTTCCCGAACGCCACGGCTTGCTCGGCGTTTAGTGTGAGCGGCTGTGTCGGGAGGATGTGCTCATGGGCGTAGGGGTCGCGCTCGGAAATCTCCGACGTGATGGAAACGAGCCCGTGGTCCTCCAGCTTGCGGACGGTTGCCGCGGTGGTTTCGGCCAGTGCGACGAGTTCGGAAAGCAATATTTCCCGACGCTCCTCCACGATGTTCCAGACCTCTTGTTGTCGTTTGGCGAGCTTGGGCAAATCCCCGACCAGCGGCAGCACGCGGACGAGCAGCCGCTCGCGCCAGCCGGCGTCTTCCTTGCGCACGGCTTCGGGCAAGACGCTTTTCAGCGCCGTCTCCGGCGCGCAGCAGTAGTATTCCCCGATCCAGCGGGCGAGTTTGAGAATCTTCGGCGTGACCAGCGTTTGCGCGCCGATGATCTTGAGGATGGGCTTGAGGTTCGTGTGTGCCGACTCCTCAGCCAGCGCGGTGACGACGCCAAGAATTTTGCGCGGACCGAACGGCACCTGCACCCGACTGCCCACATCCACCGCACCGGTGAGTTCGGGCGGGATGGCGTAATCAAACTCCTTGCGGAGGGCGATTTCAAGGGAGACACGGGCGATCATCGCTAAATTTAAAATGCAAATTGAAAAAACAAAACCGGCCGCCATCCACTTTGGCTGAAATTTTTAATTTTGCATTTTTAATTTTGCATTTTCCGTTACAACTTGGGTGTGAAACATCAACGCTACGCCGCATTCACCACCATTGCCGCCATCATCGTGGTGCTCGGGATCGTGGCTTTGTGGGTGTATTACGATCGGCGCGACCACAGCGAGGATGCGGTAGTGTTGGCGGCGGCGGCGCGGTATCGCTTCGACCCGGCGCTCATCAAGGCCGTGATGTGGCGGGAAAGCTGGTTCAACCCGCGGGCGCGCGGCAGTCATGGGGAAATAGGCTTGATGCAGCTCACAGAGATCGCCGCCGGCGAGTGGGCCGATGCGGAGGGGGTGAAAAACTTTCAGTTCGAACACCTGCTCGACCCGCATACCAATGCCTTTGCCGGCACGTTTTATCTGGCGAAAGTGTTCAAGCGCTACCTGCACACGGACAATCCCATCCCCTATGCGCTGGCGGATTACAACGCCGGACGCCACCACGTGCTGCGGTGGAATCAGGGCGCGGCGGCAACGAACAGTGCGGTGTTTCTCGCGCAGATGGATTATCCCGGCACGAAGCAATACATCTTCGCTATCATGAAACGCCGGCTGCACTACCTGCCGGAATTCGCCCGCGCTCCGAAGTAGCTCTCAATCCCGCGAGATTTCCCGCAGCTTGGTTTCCAGTTGCTGCCGGATTTGTTCGCGCTCCGCATCGGTCGCCTCGCGCGGCACGGAGATCGGCGCGCCCACATGAACCTCGCAGCGGGCAAATGGCAGCGGGATTTGAAACCGGTCCCAGCTTTTCAGGCTGATTTTCCAGTTCAAGTTGAACGCCATCGGCAGGATCGGCAGGCCGGTGAGCTGCGCCAGCGAGGTCACGCCGTCCGCCACGCGGTAGCACGGGCCGCGCGGGCCGTCCGGCGTGATGGCCAAGTCATAACCACGCTCGCCCCAGCCGACCATCTCGCGCAACGCCTGCGGCCCGCGCCGCGAGGACGAACCGCGCACGGCTTGGATCTGGAACAATTCCAGCACGCGCGAGAGCAGCCCGCCATCGCGGCTCGCGCTGACCAGCGCGGCCGCCCGGTTGCCGTCAGTGCGGTTGTTCACAAAAGCCGTCCGCACCTTGATGCAGATGGCGAGTCGGTTGTGCCAGAAGCAGACGATCGCCGCGCCGGTGCGGGGCCGGGTGAACATCCCGGATTCGTCCTGCAACCGGCAACGCACGGTTGCTGCCACCAGGCGCATCACGATATTGATGGTCCGGGCGGCGAACCGCTGCGGCCAACTCGCTTGTTGGGGCACGACGACACTCCCGGGTTTCGGATCGCGGACTTCAGTTTTCGAATTTGCTTCAGCCATCACGCTCCCTTTTTCAGACACGCGCGGACGAGTTGTTCGACGCTGGCCTGCGGGCCGAGCACGGCCTGCGCGGCGCGGACGACGTCGTGCGCCTCGGCCTGTTTGAAGCCCAAGGCCATGAGCGCGAGCGTGGCGTCGTTGATCTTCTGGTCGTCGGGCGAAAGGGCGCGTTGCGCGCTGCTGGCCTCCCACGCGCCGGACGCGCCCATCTTGTCGCGCAATTCCACGACGATGCGTTCGGCGGTCTTCTTGCCGACCCCGGAGATCTGGGAAAGGGATTTCACGTCGCCATTGGCGACCGCGCCGCGGAAGGTGACGGCGTTCATGCCGCTCAAGATGTTCAACGCGGTCTTCGGCCCGATGCCGCTGACGCTGTTGATGAGCAGGCGGAAAAGTTCGCGCTCGGCGGCGGTCATGAAGCCGTAAAGTACATGAGCGTCTTCGCGGACGACGAGGTGGGTGAGCAGCTTCACCTCGCCGCCGGGCTGGGGGAGCTTGTCGAAGGAGGAGAGCGGGATGAGCGCTTCGTAGCCGACGCCGTTCACGTCCACCACGACCTGCGTGGGGAGGGCTTCGCTGAGTTTGCCGTGGAGAAAGGTGATCATGCGAAAAAATAAATTCAGATTCGTCTTGGTGCGGTCAGGCCAAAGCGTCCGGTTTCCTGCGCGTGGGTCAAGGCCAGCGCGAGGGCATCGGCGGCGTCGGGCGCGGGGAGTTCGGGGAGGTTCAGCATCCGCTGCACCATTTTGGCGACGGCGATTTTCTGCGCCGCACCGTAGCCGACGATGGCCTGCTTCACTTTGCGCGGCGCGAGTTCGTAGATTTCCAATCCCGCTTCAGCGATGGCCGCGAGGGCCGCGCCGCGCGCCTCGCCCATGATGAGCGCGGTCTGGAGGTTTTGCGCGTAGAACAAGCCTTCGATGACGCAGACGGTGGGGCGGTGTTCGCGGATGACGCCGCGCAGGGTCTGAAAAATTTTGGCGAGGCAGCGGGAGCGTTCCCATTTGGCGGGGCAGGAGATCGTGCCTTGCGCGAGGGTGGCGGGTGTGGCGGCGGTGAGTTGGATGACGCCGTAGCCGGTGCCGCGCAGCGAGGGGTCGACGCCGAGGATGATCTGGCGGCCGCCGGTGCGCCGCCGGGGCAGCGGTAACGCGGGTGTTTTGGCGGTGGGCGCGCGTTTGCCGAGCCGCGCGGTCATCTGGTTGAACTGTTGGATGGTGATGCCCACCGCAGGAATTTGCCAACGATGCGGGGCTTGCAAAAGGAGAAAACTTGCCGGCGGCTAGGGCACCAGTCGAGCCCGGTAGAACCGCCGCTGCAAGGTCGCGCCAGCAGGGTCGGTGTGGTCGAAGTAGGTGGTGGCGATGGTGTTGGTCTTCAGCGCGGTCCAAGTGACGAGGTTGGTGGTGGCGTCCACGGCCCAACGGGAGTTGGCGCTGCCCGAGACGCGCAGCGTCGCGCCGCTGCCGTTGTGCCCGAGGAATTGCATTTGTGCCGTCGGTGCGGCGAGCGTGTCGGCGGTGATCTGGTAATTGTCGAAAAGGAGGTAGTTGTTTCCGGGCGCGTTGGTGGCGAACACCAGCCACACGGCGTCAATGTCGCCGAGGTTGAGCGGCGCGCCGACGGTGGTGATGGGTTGGTTGGTGGCGATGAGCGCGCTGCCGAGCGTCGCACTCCAGCGGTTGGAGGCGAAGTTCATGGAGACATTGAGGACGTAGTTGGAGTTCGGTGCGAAATACACGCCGGTGGGGACGAGCGTGTTCGCGCCGTCGAGGAGGTGACTGACTTCGGTGTAGTAGTTGTCGAAATCGAGCGCGAAGAGCCGGTTGCCTTGTGTGTTGTAGACGCTCCAACGGAAGTTGTCGTAGTTGGTGTTGGAGGAATCCACGACGTTCATCTGCACGGAGAAATTCACCAGCGGCCGGCCGGCGGCGATGGGGTTGTAATTGATGGGGCGCCAGACGACGAGCTGGTCGTCGCCGGGGTTGGGCGCGGAGAAGCCGATGTAAGCCTGCTGGCCCTGGCCAGGAATGAAGTTGGTGACGATGCCGTTGCCGCCGGAACCCGAGCTAATCCAGCCGCCGGAGCCGACGAGATCGGTGTTATTGGTGTAACCCTCGCCGAGTTCGAATCGGGTGAGATAGACATTCGTTGCCGCGGCCTGAGCGCTGCTGCTGGCGGCAAGAGCAGCCAGCATCAAGGCCACCGCCAAGAGAAAACTTTTTGGGCCGATGAATTTCATGGGTGAATCAGTTGCGGCTCTGCGCGCCGGTTCAACGGTCGCGTTTTTCGCGGTCGCCACCGCCGGAGCGGGATTCGCTGCGGGCTGGCGCTGTGGGCGCCGGAGTCGGGCGGGACTCCATGCGCGGCGCGCTTGAGGTCGGTGCGGCGGGCATGGCCGGTGCGGAACGCGGGGTGAAGCTTGGTTGCGGGGCCGGGGTGAAACTTGGTGCGGCGGGTTGCGGGCGGGGCGGCGGCGCGGGAGTCTGCGGGGTGGGATGGCGGGGCGGCATGCTGGGCTGGCTGCGCGGCTCGGGCGTGGTGAAGCTGCGACTCGGAATGCTGAACGTGCTCGGGCGTTCGCTGCGGTCGGGTTGCTGATTGATCTGGGGCATAGCTGGACGGGTAACAAAGGGCGAGAGGGTGGGGGTAAGCCGGGGTGTTGCCGGATTAACCGTTGGCGCAGCCGGAATGGGGCGGGAGCTCGGGGTGCGGAAGTCAGAGTTGCGGCTGGAGTCAATGGAACTCCGGTTTTCGTGGTCGAACGGGGCCGGCCGGGTGATGTTAGGGCCGACGACGTTCGGCCGCCTGATTTCCCGCTCGCGCACGGTCGGGGTGGTGATGGCTGGAGCGGCGATGTTGGGCGTGAGCACCGGCGCGGGTTTGGTCGGCGTTGCCGGCGTGAGATTTCTTTCAGGCGTGGTGCGGGTCGCCTCGGGAGTTGCCCGGTGGAAAGCGGATTCGCGTTCGCGGGTGGAATTGTTTTCCCGATTGCGGTCGGGGGTCACGGTGCGGTCAGTCGGCGAAATGACTCCGGCGCGCGGCGTGGTGTTGGCAAATTTGGGCGTGAGCGAATCGGCCTGCGGGCGGGCGGGGCGGGCATCGCGGCCGGGAGTTGGGGCGGTGATCTGGTCGCGATCAGGACGCACGCCAGGCGCGGCGGGTTCGGGGGCGCGGACGGGGCGGATCTGGTTGGCCGTGCCGGCGGTGATGACAGCGGGGGCGATGCCGTGGTTGACGACGCGTTCGTTGCGGCCGCCGCCGGAGTAGTAGTTGTTGACGATAGTGGTGTTGTAGATCTGCGTGACTTCCTGGCGCGGCGCGGCGTGGCGGCGGGGATGCGGGTCGGTGAAATGATGGCGGGACACGAAGGTGTAGCAGTCGATGCTGAGACCAAACTCGAAGCCGATGCTCACGGCGCGGTCCTGATAGAAGAAGCCGACGCCCGGACGATAGCACGCCGCCGGCGGCAACGGCGCCCAGCCGCAGTAATTGTCGTTGCGCCGCCAGCTGACCCACGCGGGCGCCCACACGGTGTCCGGCGCCCAGCACCAGCCGCGGCGGTGATGTTTGAACCAGCGGCCGTAGTGGAAGGCGACGTTGCCCCAGGAGTAATCAGAAGCCCAATACCAACCGCAGTCGGTGTAGACCCAGCGGCCGCGATCGCAGTAAGGCTGCCAATCGCTCTGGTAGATGACGACGGTCGGTTGCCAGCAAAGGCCATAGCCTTCCACTTCGATCCAGGAGCCGTAGGGCGTGAGCGTTTCATAAAAATAATTAACGGTGACAGGCGCGGGCGCGGTGACGACAACGGACGCCAGCTCGGCCACGACGGGTGCGGGTGCAGGCGCAGTGCCAGCGAGCGGCGCGGGCGCGGGCGGGAGGGCATTGGTGAATGCGCGGTCGCGTTCCATCATAGTGTTGATGACGTTCTCGGAAACACCGAGGTCGTTGAGGTAGATAATTTTCTGCGCGCCGAGGCCGAAGGCGCCGGAGGCGTTCTGGATGAACTTGAGCATGAGGCTTTCGCTGACGCCGGCGCGGGCGAGCTTGATCATGTCCGCGAGGTTGGCGGAGGGGGTGAAATCTAGTTTCGGCTCGGGCAGCGGCGGCCGGGGTGCGGCGGCGGGTTCGCCGGGCGCGGCCGGGACTTGGGGGATGGCTGTCGCGGGCTGGTAAGCGGTGGGGTCGGGCGTGGCTGGCGGATTGACTGCCGAGCT
>JAFMIX010000287.1 GCA_017853785.1 Verrucomicrobiales bacterium | reverse complement strand
GGGGCAAGCCGACGAATCACAAGGTTTTCGGCGAAGGCATCGCCGTGCTGGCGGGCGACGCGTTGCTGACGCAGGCGTTTGAGATCGCCGCGCAAGCCAAGGGCTGGCCGCGTTACTCGCATCAGGATTTGATCCTGGAAATCGCCAAGGCTTCCGGCTCGCTGCAACTTGTGGCGGGGCAGGTGGCCGACCTGGAAGGCGAAGGCAAGAAGCTTTCCGTGCCCGAACTCCGCTATATCCACGAGCGCAAGACCTCCGCGCTACTCTGCTGCTCCGTGCGCCTCGGCGGCATGAGCGCGAACTGCACGCCCGCGCAGCTCCGGGCGCTGACCGACTTCGGTTACAACGTGGGCCTCGCGTTCCAGGTGATTGACGACATCCTGGATGTGACGCAGACCACCGAGCAACTCGGCAAGACCGCCGGCAAGGACGTCGCGGTGCAGAAGGCGACGTATCCGTCCATTGTGGGGCTGGAGAAGTCGCGCAAGATCGCGGCGCAACTGACGGCCAAGGCGTTCGCCGCGCTGAAGACTTTCAAAGGCCGCGCCGCAGCGCTCGAAGCGCTGGCGGAATATCTGTTGAAGCGCGACCGCTGATTACTGCCCCGCGTAATACGCATCCACCTTGGCGGCGACGTCCCTGTAGCCGATGTCGCTTTCGTAGATGACGGTGAGTTGTTCCAACGCTTCCTGTTTCTGGCCCATCTTTTCAAACACGCAGGCGAGCTGGTAAATGAGTTCCTTCTTCTCGTCGTCGAGGCCGACCTTTTCCTTGAGCGCGTTCTGAATCATGCGCACGGCGGATTCGTTCATGTTGCGGCGCGCGAAGCATTGCGCGAGCAGGCTCATGGCGGCGATGCGCTTGTGGGGGTTGTTCTGCGCCTTCTGCAATTCCTGGATGGCTTCGGTCACCTTGCCGGCCTGGAGATAAAGCGACCCAAGCTCGAAGCGGATGGCGAGGTCGGTGGGAAAATGCTCCGCGCGCTGGCGGCACTCGGTCAATTGATAGGCCAGCCGCTCCGCCTGCAACTGCGCCACGCGCTCCGTGTAGTCGGAAGCGGCGGCGTCCAACTGCGCGATCTGCCAGTCGAACTTGCGCAGCACGGTAGTGGCGATATTGCGGTCCAGCGCCGAATCCGCGCCGGAGCCGGGGGCGGCCTTGATGCGGTCGTAATAGCCGAGCGCGCGGTCGAAGTCCTGCTTCTGCGTGTAAAGCTCTCCGAGATCGCGCAATAGCTTCAGGTTGTCCGGTTCGTTGACCAGCCGCGCCTCGTATTCCCCGATGAGGCGCGTGGCGACATCTTCGGACTTCTCCGCGCGCTTTTCCTGTTCCAGCGAAACGGCCTCCTCCTTGTTCTTCAAGATGTCGCGATACGAACCGCCGCCCTCGGCGAGTTTTTCGTAGCCGCCCTCGCTCAGCGTCTTCAAGGCGGAGATGTTTTTGAGCTGTTTGGATAACTCGCCGTCGGTGGGGTGGGCGCGACACAGGTCGCTGAGAATCCGCTCCGCGCGGTTGATTTCGCCGGTCTTGGCCAAGGCGGTGGCGAGCTGGGAAACCACCGCCTTATCGTCCGGTGCGGCCTGCGCCGCCGCGGTGAGCGAGAGCACGGCCGTGCGCGGCATTTCGACGGCGAGCGCGGCTTCGGCGAGGATTTTGTGGGCGGTCGAATTTTGCGGGTCGCTGTTCAGCACCTGCTCGGCGCAGGCGATGGCTTCGAGCGGATTGCGGTTCAGGGCGAGCCGGGCTTTGGTCAGTTGCGGGGATGCCCCCGCGAAACTCATCGCCTTTTTGAAAAAGCCGCCCGCTTTGCCCGCTTTGCCCGCTTGGGCGCGGCGCAGCGCCTCGCGGCACTCCACGCAGGTCGGCTCCTTGACGAGGATCTGGTTGTAAAAAATATCAATCGCATAATCGAAGTTGTCGCGCTGGAGCGCCTCGCTGCCTTTGCGGAACCACGCCTTGAGGTCATGGGACAACTCGTTCACATTTTTCTCAGCCATACCGGGACTTTAAAGGGTGGCGGGGAAAAATCCAACCCAAACGCGCCCCCGGAAGCCCGCGCGCGGCTTCCGGATTATTCCGAATTACAAATTGACAGCGGCGCGGACCGACTTTAGTTTGCGCCCCAGATTTATGTCCGACAACACCCCAAGCATTCCGAACATTCCCGGCGCGCCCACCGGCGCCTTGCCGCCCAAAAAGGAAACCGGAAAAGTGCAGCCCAAGAAGGAGACGGTGCGCATCAGCCTGCCGCCGAAACCGACTGCCGCGCCGACCATCAAATTGCCCACGCTGCCGCCCGGCGGCCCCGCCGGCAGCCCCGGCGCTCCCAAGATCAGCAACATGGCTCCGCCCACCGGTGCTCCGGCGCTGTCTGCGCCCGGCATTCCCCAGCCGCGTCCCGGCGGCGCGGCCCCCATGGCCGCCGCCAGCAAACCCGCCGCCGCGCCCGCTGCGGCGAAGCGTCCTATGGCGGCCGCCCCGGCTACCACGAGCGCCTTGGATTCCGGATTGGCCATCGCCGCCGCGGTGGCTGGCATTCTTGCCGTGGTCAGCTCGTTGGGCCTGATGCTCGACTGGTTCATCTGATTTTCCTCCCCAACCTCAACCAAGAACAGGATCGGATTTTTTTTATGGCAGCAGCGAATATCGCAATTGTGACGGCAGGCAGTTTCGGCAAAGAAGTTTTGGAATCCCCCACCCCCGTGCTGGTGGACTTTTGGGCGGAATGGTGCGGGCCCTGCAAGATGATCGCCCCCGTGCTGGACGAGCTTGCCACCGAATACGCCGGCAAGGTGAAGATCGCCAAGGTGAACATTGACGACCATCCCGGCATCGCCGCGCAATACAACGTGCGCGCCATCCCCACGCTGCTGATCTTCAAAGGCGGGCAGGTGACCGAACAGATGGTCGGCGCCCGCAGCAAGCGCGACCTCAAGGCCAGCTTTGACAAGTCGGTGGCCTGACGCGCAGAACGAATTCAAACAAAAACGCCGGACGTGAGTCCGGCGTTTTTCTTTTTCTTTTTCGTTGCGGCGGTCTGCGACCGCCGGAAGTTTGCGCGGCGCTCAC
>JAFMIX010000286.1 GCA_017853785.1 Verrucomicrobiales bacterium | reverse complement strand
GCCGCCGTGGGGCGGATGCCAGTTCGGATGATGCCACGGCGTGTCGCCGGTGAATTGCGGGTCGTAGCGATTGTCCACGCGCACGGCGAGGACGTTGGTCGCGCCCGGTTTCAGGTGCGGCGTGAGGTCGAAGCCGAAGGGGATGAAGCCCGTGACGTCGCGCCCGAGCAATTGGCCGTTAAGATACACGTCGGCTATCTGCCGCACGCCCTCGAATTCAATGAATACCTTTTTCCCGCGCGCAGCCGGCGGCAGCACAAATTCCTTGCGATACCACGCTACGCCTTTCCACAACTCGGACTCGCCCTGATGACCGCCGAGAGCAAAGTTGTCGAACGAGTCCACATCGTTCCAGGTGTGCGGGCAGCTCACCCTTGCCCACCCGCTCGCGTCGAAGTCCGGCGCTGCCGCCCCAGGCGCGTTGGTGCGGACGAACCGCCAATCTGGATTGAAGTTCAGCTTGCGCGGCAACGGCCCGGCGTGGGTAGTCGCGAGCGCGGTGAGCAGCAATGTTGCAGTCAGGCAGCGGAGGAACAGTTTCATCAGGTCAAAGCACTTCGGGATTGCGGTGGAGCTTATTTCGCCGCAGCTTTCAGTTCAGCAAAGCGGGCGCGCATCTCGGCGAGGCGCGCTGCCTGGGCTGGGTCGGCAGCGAGGTCGGTCTCTTCGAACGGGTCGGCGGCGACGTGGAAGAGTTGTTCCAGTTTGGCGTCGGGCCAGTAGAAATATTTCCAATCCTTGCGCACCAAAGCCTCGGCGGCGGGGATGGCAGCCCCACCCTTCATCGTGGCGAACTCGTAGAAAAATTCGTCGCGCCACGCCGGCTTCGGCGCCGCGAGATATAGCGGAGCAATGTCGCAACCCTGCATCGTGGCGGGAGCCTTGATGCCGGTGGCGGCCAGGATGGTCGGCGCGAGATCCACATTTAGCGTGAAGTCGTCGTTGGTGCTGCCGCGCTTGGTGACCGGCATCCGGGGATCGCGCACAATCAGCGGAACCCGGATGCTCTCCTGATGTGGATACCACTTATCCGCCAGCCCGTGCTCGCCGTGGAAATAGCCGTTATCTCCGACGAAGATGACGAGGGTGTTGTCCAGCACGCCGTCCTTTTTCAATTCCGCCAGCACGCGCCCACAGGTGGTGTCCACCTCGGTGGCGAGGCGATAGTAGTTCTTCATCATCGACTGGTATTTCTCTGGCGTGTCAAACCGCCAATGCCAGCGCACCCGGCCCTCGTTCTTCTCGTTGGCGATGAACGGCGGCAGCTTGTGATACGCCTCGTCCGTGGCGGTCTGGGACACCGGGATGGTCACGTCCTGATAGAGCTTCATGCTCTCGGGCTGCGGCAGGAATTGCTTGGGGTTCTTGTCCTCGGCGTGGGTGGCGAAAAACGCCAGCGTGAGGCAGAACGGCTTTTCCTTCGGGCGCGTGCGGAGAAATTCCAGCGCGTCGTTCTCGTTCTTCTGCGTGACGTGGATTTCCGAACCATCCGCCTGCTTGATCCAATGCGTGCCGTAGTAAGAGCGGCCGAAGTCAAAGTTCTCCGCGGGAAATTTCCCGTTATGCCACTTGCCGACGTGCCCGACGTAATAGCCGTTCGTACGCAGGAGCCCGGGATACGTCTCGGCCCAGGGCGTCTGGAATTCTTTCATCGCCCGATTGCCATGCCGGGACATCCATTGCCCGGTGAAAAGGCTTGCCCGGCTCACGCCGCAGACGGAAGTGGTGACGCAGTTATGCGAGAATCGCATTCCTTCCTGCGCGAGTCGGTCCAACTGGGGTGTCTGCACTACGGGATTGCCCGCGCAGCCCAAGGTGTCGAAACGCCAATCATCGGCGTATAAGATCAGGACGTTCATCGGCGCCGCCGGAGCCGCCGGCAGTGCCGAACCAAAGCCGCCGGCAACAGCGAGGAACAAGAGAAGTGTTTTCATGACAAGCGCAATCGTAAGAACGACGCATAATGAATCAGCCAGCAGGCAAAACCAATCAATAAACGCAGCTGCGGACAGCATCAAACGGTAACCGGCATTGAGATGCCATACCTTACCGCCACCCGCCTATCCCCCGATTGGGGGGCGATGCTTTTGTGATTCCAGTTCAATGATAAAAACTGAAAGCCGCTCCGGTTATCCGGAGCGGCTTGTGAATCATTCCAGCCAGCGGCTGGCTCGCAGGGCTATTTCTTTTTCGCCTTGCGTTTGTCTTCGATGGCGGCTTGAGCTGCGGCCAGGCGCGCGACGGGCACGCGATACGGCGAGCAACTCACGTAATTCAGGCCGATGCGATGGCAGAACTTCACGGAGTCCGGATCGCCGCCGTGTTCGCCGCAGATGCCGAGCTTGATGCCCGGGCGGGTGGCGTTGCCCTTCTCGACGGCCATCTTCATGAGTTGACCGACTCCGACCTGGTCGAGCGTGGCGAACGGGTTCTTCTTGAAGATCTCGTTCTCGACGTAGGGCATGAGGAACGAGCCCATGTCGTCGCGGCTGATGCCGAGCGCGGTCTGCGTGAGGTCGTTCGTGCCGAAGCTGAAGAACTGCGCGGTCTGCGCGATCTCGTCGGCGGTGAGCGCACCGCGCGGAACTTCGATCATGGTGCCGACCATGTAGTCGATCTTCACTTTCTTCTCAGCCATGACTTCCTTGGCGACGCGGTGGACGATCTCAACCTGCAGGTCGAGTTCCTTCTTAAAACCGACGAGCGGGATCATGACTTCGGGCTTCACTTTGATTTTGGCCTTGAGCACGTTTGCCGCCGCTTCAAATACGGCGCGGGCTTGCATCTCGGTGATTTCCGGATACGCGATGCCGAGGCGGCAACCGCGGTGACCGAGCATGGGGTTGAATTCATGCAGGGCGGCAACACGCTTGGCGATCTTCTCGACGGACACGCCGAGATTGGCGGCCAAGGCTGCCTGCGCCTTGACTTCGTGCGGGACGAACTCGTGCAGGGGCGGGTCGAGGAAGCGGATGGTAGCCGGGAATCCTTTGAGCGCCTTGAAGATGCCGGTGAAGTCCTCGCGTTGATACGGGAGGAGCTTCGCGAGGGCTTTCTTACGGTCAGCGA
>JAFMIX010000285.1 GCA_017853785.1 Verrucomicrobiales bacterium | reverse complement strand
CGACGACATCCGCCCCTCCGGCGCCGCCACCGCCCCGAGAAAGCCGATGACGAAAGAGCCGGCGACGTTGACTGCGAGGGTGCCCCAGGGAAACGGCGCACCCATTTTCTCGGAGACGAGGCCGTTGCACCAGAAGCGCGCCACGCTGCCGAGCGCGCCGCCGAGCGCGACCCAAAGATACATCCACATGCCGCAAGAATTGCCGTCCCCCGCCCCGCTGGCAACCGCAAATTGCGGAACGCTTCCTTGACTCGCCGCCCGCAGTTTCTATGCTGTGCGCTTGTCTACGCGGTCTTAAATCTGAAAATATATTATGAGCAAAATCGTTGATATCCAGGCGCGCCAAGTCCTCGACTCGCGCGGCAATCCCACCGTTGAAGCGGACGTTGAATTGTGCTGCGGCACGATCGGTCGCGCCGCCGTCCCCTCCGGCGCGAGCACCGGCGAACACGAAGCCGTCGAGCTCCGCGATGGCGACAAGAAGAAGTATCTCGGCAAAGGCGTCACCAAGGCCGTCGCCAACGTCAACGGCCCGATCAAGAAATCCCTCGTCGGCCACTGCATCTGCGACCAGGTCGGCATCGACGCCACCATGCTCAAGCTCGATGGCACGGAAACCAAGTCCAAGCTCGGCGCCAACGCCATCCTCGCCGTCTCCCTCGCCGCCGCCAAGGCCGCCGCGCAATCCAAAAACCTCCCGCTCTACCGCTACATCGGCGGCACGAACGCCAAGGTCCTCCCCGTCCCGATGGCGAACGTCATCAACGGCGGCGCGCACTCCGACGCCCCGATTGATTTCCAGGAATTCATGGTCATGCCGCACGGCCTGCCCACCTTCAGCGAAGGTCTGCGCGCCATCACGGAAATCTTCCACTCGCTCAAAAGCGTGTTGAAAAAGCGCGGTCTCGCCACCGCTGTCGGTGACGAAGGCGGTTTCGCGCCCAAGCTCAACAGCGTCGAAGACGCGATGGATTCCATGAGCAAAGCCGTGGCCGACGCGGGCTACAAGCTCGGCAAGGACATCTTCTTCGCGCTCGATGTCGCCAGCTCCGAGTTCTACAACCACGACGGCACCTACACCTTCAAGAAGAGCACCGGCAAGACTATCTCCGGCGCGCAGCTCGTCGAGTTCTACGCCAAGCTCTGCAAAGCCTACCCCATCGTCAGCATCGAGGACGGCTGCGCCGAAGGCGATTGGAAGCACTGGAAGCTCCTCACCGACACCATCGGCGACCGCGTGCAGCTCGTCGGCGACGATCTGTTCGTGACCAACGTGAAGTTCCTCCAGAAAGGCATTGATACCGGCACGGCCAACTCGATTCTCGTGAAGGTCAACCAGATCGGCTCACTCACCGAAACGCTCGACGCCGTCCAGCTCGCGCAGTTCAACGGCTACAGCGCCGTCCTCTCGCACCGCTCCGGCGAAACCGAAGATGCGACCATCGCCGACATCGCCGTGGCGACGAACTGCGGCCAGATCAAGACCGGTTCGCTCAGCCGCTCCGACCGTCTGGCGAAATACAACCAACTCCTGCGCATCGAGCAGGAACTCGGCAAATACGCCGTGTATGCCGGCCGCAACGCGCTGCCGAAAGCGCGGCGGTAAAAGGTAGGGTCGGCGCGCTGCGCTGACCGGACATCGCGGCGCGATGTCCCTACCCCAAATTCAAAACCCCGGAGGCCGCAAGGCTTCCGGGGTTTCTGTTTCTTGAAATGTTATTTCCACTCGCACAGGCTCTCGACGAACGCCGCCGAGCCGTCGCACAGCCAGCCGTCGAGTTGTGCCTGATCCTTGAGCTGTTGTCCCCGCAGGCGCGGCACGGCGAGGAAGCTAGTGCTGATTTCCGGCAGCGCGGTCATGTCTACCCAGAGTTTTTCCCATTGCACGACGGGGAAAACATCTTCCTGCCCATGACCCCAGCGCTTTTTCACGTCTTTGACAGTGATGTAGGTCGGCACGCGCGCGGCCAGGGCGCGGACGGCGACAGTGACTTTTTCGGCATCCGCAAGGTCGGCGCGCGTGAGGCCGAAGGCTTGCAGCAATTGGTCGATGTCAATCCAGCAGGAATTCGTGTTGTAGTAACTCAGCTTGAATTCTTCGTCCTCACGCGGCAGCGCCAAACCTTCAACAAGACGCACCTGACCGTTGACGCGCGCGAGTCCGCCGCCGCGATCTTCCAGCCGGCGCGTGATGACCTCGTACGAGAGGCAAGTGCCGCGTTCGAGATGCAGGCCGAACATCGCGGGGTCGGCGTCCACGCCGACCGTGTCGATGTTGTGCATCAGGAGATGCTTCAACTGCGGACGTTCCGCGAGCAAACGCGCGAGCACGCCGTTGCGGAGGAGGTTCGGGATCTCAAACCAGTGGCCGACGGGATGGAGGCTTTGCCCCGGTAAATTGTCAGTGTAATCGCCGCCCTCGCCCGCACTGCGTGCCCAACTCATGAGCGCCTGCCGCAAGCTGTCACGGACTTTCTGCTGCTGCTCGTCGAGGCGTTGCTGGTGCGTTTCCTGCCAGAGAAACCGCAGGTCGCGCACCGTCGGAATCATCCGCAGGCCGATGGCGCGGCCCGGCGACAGCAACAGCGGGCCGGAATAACCGTGGTTCTGCCGCTGCCGCAGAAATTCCTCCGTCGCGTTGTGCGTGAGCCAGCTCGTCGTGATGATGTGCGGCAACGGCGCGCCCGCCATGCGCCCGATGCGGCGGCTCTTGGCGAGATGCGTCTCGATGAACGTGCGATGCTGCCCCGCGAGTTTGCAGAACGGATGCAAGCCTTTCACGACGCCCGCGCCCTGCGTCCAACGGCTGCCGCTGCCCGCCGCGAGCGTGACGATGGCCAGTTCGCCGTTGCGTAACGCCGCCAATCCGCGCTCGCGCAGCTTGTCCAAAATTTTTCCCGTGGCATCCACCACGTCGTCCGCGAGCACGTCCTTGATGTCCGCGCTCACCGGCAGACGATTTTGCGCGAGGCCGATGCGGCCGGTCTTGAGGTCTTCGCGGATTTGTTCGTGCTGCGCGGGGTCGAAGCCGTTTTGCGCGAGCAACTCGGCGAGCGTCTGCTGCTGATTCGCGTCGCTCTT
>JAFMIX010000284.1 GCA_017853785.1 Verrucomicrobiales bacterium | reverse complement strand
CAACTCCCAACCCGTCAACCGGCTGGAGTTCGCGCGCTGGCTGGTGAATGGGAAAAATCCGCTCGTCGCGCGGGTCGCCGTGAACCGTTTCTGGCAGGGTTACTTTGGTTATGGGCTCATGCGCACACCAGCTGATTTTGGCCTGCAAGGCGAGTCGCCGACGCATCCCGAATTGCTCGACTGGCTGGCCAGCGAGTTCGTTGCGTCCGGCTGGAACATGAAGGCAATGCACCGCCTCATCGTCACCTCGGCGACGTATCGCCAATCAGCCCGCATCCCGCCGCAACTCGCGGCGCGTGACCCACAGAATCGCCTGCTCGCGTGGATGCCGCGGGTGCGCCTGCCTGCCGAGCAAATCCGCGATCAAGCCCTCGCCGCGGGTGCTCTGCTCCAGCCCGCAGGCAATGGTCGCAGCGTCTTCCCGCCGCAACCGGAACGCTACTGGGAGGACCGTGACCTGAAGGGGAAGTGGAAAACCAGCAGCGGCGATGACCTGCACCGCAAGAGCCTCTACATTTACTGGCGGCGCATGGCATTGCACCCAACGATGGAATTGCTCGACGCCCCGGCCCGCGCCGTCTGCACCGCCCGCCGCAACACCGCGAATCTGCCCACGCAGGCGCTCGTCACGCTCAACGATCCCATCTTCGTCGAAGCAGCCAGCGCCTTTGCAAAGCGTATCCTGTCCGAAGCGCCGGAAGACAACGCCGCGCGTCTGGAATTCGCCTTTCGTGTTTGTCTTTCCCGCCAGCCCGACAACGAAGAACGCGGGCAATTTCTCGCGTTCATTGACGAACAGACCAAGCGCTACGCGGACGACCTCCACGCGGTGTGGACGAGCGTCGCGACCGTGCTCATGAACCTCGACGAGACTCTCAACAGACCATGAAACCATTATCACCTTCCCACGCTCCGCTCACGCGCAGAGCCTTCCTCGGACGCTCGGCGGGCGGCCTTGGCGCACTGGCGCTGGCGTCGCTGCTGAAGCCTGATTTGCTCGCGGCCGGCGGACTGCCGGGCTTCCCCAACTTCACGCCCAGAGCCCAACGGATCATCTTTCTCTTTATGGCGGGCGGGCCGTCGCATGTAGACCTGTTTGATCCGAAACCGAAGCTCAATGAACTCGACGGAAAACCCATCCCACCGGAGTTGCTGAAGAATCACCAGCAGTTCGCCCTCATTCGCGGCACGCCGAGTTTGAAAGGTTCGCCCTATGTGTTCCGGCAACACGGCCAGTCGGGCACGGTCATCTCCGAGCTGCTGCCGCATCTTTCCAAGGTTGTCGACGACCTCACTGTCATCCGCTCAATACACACGGACACGAACGTCCACGATCCTGCCGTCAATTTCATGAACTGCGGCACGCTACTGGGCGACCGCCCAACACTCGGCGCGTGGCTTTCCTACGGCCTCGGTTCGGAAAACAGCGACCTACCCGCCTACATCGTGCTCACTTCGGGTTCGAGCGACGGCCAGCCGCTGCTCCAGAGCTTTTGGGGCAATGGATTTCTCGATTCGCGCCATGCGGGCGTGCCTTTCCGCAACACCGGCGCGCCGGTGCTTCACCTCGACAATCCGCCGGGCGTCACGACCGCCGACCGCCGCAGCGAACTCGACATGATTCAATGGATGAACCGCCGCCAGAGCGATGTGCTGGGCGACCCCGAGATTGCCTCGCGCATCGCCTCCTACGAACTCGCCTTCCGCATGCAGGCTAGCGTACCCGCACTCGCCGAGATCAAGGACGAGCCGGAGCACATCCTCAAACTCTACGGAGCCGACCCCGCCAAACCATCCTTCGCCCGCAACTGCCTGCTCGCCCGCCGCCTCATCGAGAGCGGCGTCCGCTTTGTCCAGCTCTACGATCGCGGCTGGGATTCCCATACGAACATCGACATGGAGCACAAACGCCAGTGCGCCGCCGCCGACCAACCCACCGCCGCACTGCTCGCCGACCTCAAACAACGCGGCCTGCTGGAAGACACTCTCGTCATTTGGGGAGGAGAGTTCGGGCGCACTCCTGTGGCTCAGGTTTCTGGGAAAACATGGGGCCGCGACCATCATCCTCACGCCTTCACCATGTGGCTCGCCGGGGGCGGCATGAAACCTGGCCTGAGCTACGGAGCGACGGACGAGTTCGGCTACCACACCGTCGAAAACCCCATCCACGTCCACGACCTCCACGCCACCATCCTCCATCAAATGGGCATCAACCACGAACGCCTCACCTTCCGCACCCAAGGCCGCGACTTTCGCCTTACCGACGTGCGGGGGAAAGTGGTGAAGGAAATCCTCGCATGAACAGGCCACGGAACATCTCAGTCAGGTTGTTCCTTTTTCCTGGTGCAGCCTTGTTGTCACACCCATCCTTGATGTCTATGAAACGCACCCTCGCACTTCTCACTGCCCTGCTGGTCGCGCCGTTCGCTGCACTTCATGCTGCTGACGCATCGAAGCCGAACATTGTTTTCATCTTCGCCGATGACTGGGGTTGGGGAGATTTGTCGTGTCATGGGCATACGTGGTTGAAAACGCCGAACCTGGATCGGCTGGCTCGAGAAGGGATCGACTTTCAGCAGTTCAATGTGCTCAATCCCGTCTGTTCGCCCAGCCGCACGGCGGCGATCACCGGCATGTATCCGGCGCGATTTTGCATTCACGAACACTTCGCGCCGAGGATCAACGTTGAGCGCGGCATGCCCGACTGGCTCGATCCGAAGGCGCCGACGATCGCGCGGTACTTGAAGCAGGCCGGCTATCGCACCGGGCACTTCGGCAAGTGGCACCTCACCAACACGGGCGCGGCGGGGGCTCCGCCGACGTCCGTGTATGGGTTCGACGAGAGTGCAGTCTTCAACGGCCCCGGCGATGCGAAGTCGCAAGCGAAGACTGACGCCACCGCCGACAACGCCGTGCGGTTCATCCGCGAGAACAAGGACCGCCCGTTTTTTGTCAACATCTGGATTCACGAGAGCCACACGCCGCACCGCCCGACGAAGGAGTCGATGCAGCAGTGGAAGCATCTCGACGAGCAGCAGCAGGTCTATGCCGCCGTCATCACCGATGGCGACAACGACGTCG
>JAFMIX010000031.1 GCA_017853785.1 Verrucomicrobiales bacterium | reverse complement strand
CCGTTCTCTTTCAGCCACCGCTGAATCACCTGCGCGATGAACTCCGGCCCGTTGTCACTCCGGATGTATTCCGGCACCCCATGTTGCTGGATAGCTTCGGCCAACACCGCCAGCACATCCTCCGCCTTGATGGGCCGAGCCGCTCTGCGTCATGCACCGTCTGGGCAAACAAATCCTGCCACGGCGCGCTCATGAATTTCACCGGCCCTTGCGGCAGGCCGACGTTCACTTCCAGAAACACCAGATTGCCCAAGCCCGCCGCCTTCATGGATTCCAGATCGGCGGCCATCTCCTTGCCGTTGAGATTGCCGTCCATGAAATACCAATACGCTGCGGCCGCGCCGGGTCCGGCGGCGACTGAAAGCGGGCGGTCAACGAATTGTCCGGGAGCGCGGCGACCGCAGTGAGCGGGCAGCCAAGCACGCCGGCCGCGAGGAACCGGAGGAATTTCATTTGCCTTGGGTCTTCTACGGTGATTTCACCTTCGGCTTGGTGGAAGTCATGGGATACAAACCCTTGGGATTCTCCACCCGGCCCGGCGGCCGCACGCCCGGGCCTTTGGCTGAACCATCACACAACGTCGCCGCCATCTTGTCCGCCAAAGCCTTCAACCGCGCCACCACTTCGGGATTTTCCGCCGCGACGTTCTTGGATTCGCCGATATCCGCCGCGAGATTGTAGAGCCGCAAACCGGGCCGGTTCTCGGCGAAGCGGATGGCGTCGTCCTTGACGCCCATGGCGAATTTCTGCGGGACAAGCGCGAGCTTCCACGGCCCGGAGCGGACGGCTTGAAGGTCGTAGTTGTTGTAGAAATAATGCGCCTCGCGCGCGGCTTCCTCCGTCTGGCCGAATAGCAGTTTGCTGATGTCCGCGCCGTCAATCGGCTTGTCCGCCGGCACGACGCCGCCAGCGAGCGTCACGAACGTGGGAAGCAAATCAATCGTGCCGGCGACGGTGTCGGTGGCGCGGCCCGCCGGAACTTTTCCCGGCCACCACGCGATGGTGGGCACGCGCACGCCGCCTTCCCAAGTGCTGCCTTTGCCGCCGCGCAACGGCCCGGCGGTGCCGCCGTCCTTGCCTTGGGAGAGCCACGGGCCGTTGTCGCTGGTGAAGATGACGAGCGTGTTGGCGGCCAGCTTGAGTTCGCGCAAGGTGTCGAGCACGCGGCCCACGCTCCAGTCGGTTTCCTCCACCCAGTCGCCGAACTGGCCGTTGGCGGACTTGCCGCGAAATTCTTTTCCGGGATGCACCGGCGTGTGGACGGCGGTGTGCGGCAGGTAGAGGAAGAACGGTTTCTGCCGGTTGGCGTGGATGAAATTCACGGCCTCGGCGGTGTAATCGCGCACCAGGTTTTCCTGCGCCGCGCCGTCGAGGAGTTCCACCACTTTCTCATCGCGCACGAGGGGCACGACGCGGTTGGTCGTGCCGGCTCTGGGTTTCATCATGTCGTTGGAATACGGGATGCCGAAGTAATGGTCGAAGCCGTGCCGCGTGGGCAGGAACTCCGGGGAATCGCCGAGATGCCACTTGCCGATGCACATCGTGGCGTAGCCCTGCGCCCGCATCAGTTCCGCGACCGTGTGTTCCTCGGCGCTGATGCCGATGGCTTGCCCGGGATACAGCACGCCCGGCAACGACACGCGCGGTCCGTAGCAGCCCGTCATCACCTGCGCCCGCGACACGGAGCAGACCGGCGAGGCGTAGAAGGACGTGAGCTTCGTGCCTTCACTCGCCATGCGGTCGAGCGCGGGGGTGCGGTTCAACTTCGAGCCAAACGGCCCGATGTCGCCGTAGCCGAGGTCGTCCATGAAAATCAAAACGATGTTGGGCCGCGCAGGCGGGACCGGCGCGGCGGCGCGGACCACCCCGGCGGGAATGGCGAGGAACGCGGCGAGCAGCAGTAGTTGGAGGGGTTTATTTGGTTTCATATAAATTTCTAAGCGTCCGAACCCGCCGGAACGCGTTTGGGTCGCATACCAGCCGCAGCAGGGCGAGTGTTGCCACGGCTGACGCTTCGCGCAGAGCCGCGCGCTGGGAAGCGGTCACCGCACCACTTTGAAACGCACCCTCTTATTTCGCCGTCGGACGTTCGGGCGACCACCACTGATCCAGTTGCTGCAGCATCTTCGCCAACCGCTCCGGCTGCGCGGCGGCCAGATCGCTTTTCTCCCACGGGTCGGCTTTCAGATCATAAAGCTCGGGTTTTGCACCGGGGCGATTGCGCGGGTCGGGGGCGATGACTTTCCACCAGCCGTCCACCATCCAGCGATGTTCCAGATTGCGGGAGGGGTGATCCACATTGGGGATGCTATGCGCGGAGGACTCGCCGAAAACCTGCTGGCGCTTGGCCACGGCCGCCGCATCCGTGAGGTTGATGCCGGGCAAATCCTTGGGCGCTTCCGTGCCGAGCAATGCGGCGAGCGTGGGCCAGAAATCCACCGTGCTCGCGAGGCTTTCCTGATCCATGCGCGGTTTCAATTTGGCGCGCCAACTCACCATGATCGGCGTGCGCACGCCGCCTTCGTAGGGCGTGAGCTTGGAACGCGGGGCGAACCGGTTTGCGTTCGTAGGGCTTTGGATATAGCCATTGTCGGTGGTGTAGAGGATGATGGTGTTCTCGCGCAAGCCTTTCTGATCCAGATAATCCAGCAGTTCGCCGCAGGTGCGGTCGAACCATTCCACGTTGCCCCAGTAAGCCGCCACCGGTTTGGTCGGCGCGACCTTCGCGTATTTCTCCAGCAAGTCCGCGGGCGGATTGTGCGGATCGTGGGGCAGCATCGGCGCATACCAGACGAGAAACGGCCGGTCGCCCACTCCTTCGATGAACTCCTTGACCGGCTGCAAGCCCTGCCGGCCGATCTCCAATCCTTTGCCGCCGTGCCGCTCGCCTTTGCCCGTGCCCACCGTCATCGCGTGCGAAAAGCCCGCCGTCTTGACGGGGTCGCCCTCCCACCACTTGCCGGTCTGAAGCGACACATAACCGCGCGCCGTGAGGTCGCGCACGAGGTTGGGGCAGCGGGCGAAGTTGCTGATGATGGTCTGATAGTAGCGCGCGTATTGGGGCAAGGTGCGGCCGACCTGCGACTTGACCCCCTTGTCCGGCAACTCCGGATCGTTGCCCGTGACCCTGTGCTGATGTGGATACAGACCGGTGACGATGCTCGCCAGCGACGGCCGGCACAACGGCACGGGCGTATAACCACGTTGGAACGTCAGCGACTGCGCCGCCAGCTTGTCCAGATTCGGCGTGGCGATCTGCGGATGCCCCATGAAGCCGTAATCGCCCCAAGCCTGATCGTCCGAGATGATGAACACGATGTTGGGCCGCGCAGGTTTGTCCGCCGCATGAATGGCGTTACTGCCGCCGATCAAAGCGGCGGCCAGAATGACTCCAAGGATCTTGATTTTCATTTCAATTAATCGCGGGTGCGAGAGATTGTTTCCAACACTGACGACCGTGAACTCCACAGAGTTACGACCAATTTTCGCTGCGCCAAAGCAAGGCCAACGATGCACCGGCGGCCTGAACGGTTTCGGAGACCTTAGCTGCAATCCGGCGGACTCCACAAGCCATCCCCACCCTGCGGGCGGACCATGTGAGCGGCGGACGCGGGTTTCGCCATTGAGTTTCAGCCCCCGATCCCTACACTTCCCGCCGATGGAAAGCATCGGAATGCATCGGCCGCGCAACCTCGGTTGGGCGCGTGCCGCCGCCCTGCTCTACGGCGATTGGGGCACCAGCAAGGCCTACGTTATCGGCCTCGCCTTCGTGGCCGCCGGGTTCTCCTCGTTCCCCATTATCCTCGCCGTCTGCGGCCTCACCGCGCTGGTGGCCTACAACTACGTCATCGTCTGCAAGAACTTCCCGGACGGCGGCGGCGTCTATTCGGCGGCGCGGGAACAGAGCCGCGTCCTCGCCGTGCTCGGCTCGTTGCTGCTGGTGGCGAACTTCACCGTGACCGCCGCGTTGAGCGGCTGGGCGGCCATGAGTTACTTCGGCGTGCCGACCGTCTATTTCAAATCTGCCGCCATCGGCTGCATCCTCCTGCTCGGCGTCATCAACATCTTCGGCCCCAAACATTCCGGCAGCCTGGCCGTCCTCATGGCCGTGCCGATGGTGCTGGTGGTGCTGACCATCATCGGGTTCAGCCTGCCGCACCTTACCTTGACACACCTGGAGCCGTCCCACCTCACCTTCCAGGCGAACTGGGTCGCGTTCGTGGGCGTCATCCTCGCCTTAAGCGGCGTCGAGGCCATCGCCAACCTCACCGGCGTGATGAAGCTCGACCCCGGCGCCACGCCGGAAAAACCCCACATCCTCTCCACCGCCCGCAAATCCATCTGGCCCGTCGCCGCCGAAGTCGTCCTCGGCACCGCCCTCCTCGGCTGGGCCATGCTGTCGCTGCCAGCCACCCTGACCGACACCATCACCCGGCGGTCGGAAGACATGCTGCGGTTTCTGGGCGAGCATTACGGCGGGGCGCTGTTCGGCCCGCATTTCGGCCAGATCTTCGGCGTATTGATCGGTCTGATTGTCGGGTTGCTGCTCCTCAGCGCCGTCAACACCGCCATCAGCGCCCTCATCGGCCTGATGTATATGCTCGCACGCGACCGCGAGATGCCGCAGCCCTTCACCAAGTTGAACCGCCACGGCGTGCCGCGACTCCCCCTCGCCGTGGCCACCGTGCTGCCCGCCATCCTCGTGCTGCTCGCCGACAACCTGAGCTCCCTCGCCGACCTCTACGCCATCGGCGTCGTCGGAGCCATCACCGTCAACCTCGGCTCCTGCTGCTTCAACCAGCGCCTGCAACTCAAATGGTGGGAACGCGGCATCATGGTCGTCACCTTCCTCGTCCTCTTCGCCGTGGAGATCACCATCGCCAAGACCAGCCGCAACGCCCTTTTCTTCGTCGCCTGGGTGCTGGGCGTCGGTTTCGCCCTGCGCTGGTGGGCCATGAAACACCAGGGCTTTGAGACCATCATCATCAAACGCGAACTCGCCCAGGCCGTGAACCCCGAGCTGTTGGCCGGCTTCCGCCCCAACCTTACCCCCGGCCAATCCATCCTTGTCGCCGCCCGCGGCCTCACCCCCGTCCTGCGTTTCGCCATCGAGGAAGCCAAGCTCCGCCAGGGCAACCTCTACGTCCTCTACATCAAGGAACTCGCCGTCAACCTCCCCGGCCCCCTCGCCAACCAGCAACGCCCCCGCTGGCAGGACGACACCCAGGCCGCCCAGATCATGTATGCCATGATCAAACTCGGCCAGGAGATCGGCGTCCCCGTCATCCCCATCTACGTCGTGAGCGACAACCCCACCGCCACCATCCTCGACATCACCGCCACCATCGGCGCGGATGCGCTGATGCTCGGCGCTTCGCACCGCACCAACCTCGCCCGCCTGCTCAAAGGCAATGTCATCACCGAAGTCGCCAAGAACCTCCCGGAAAACATCCAGCTCGTCATCCACAGCTGACGGGAAAAGAAAAAATCGGCGGCGGCTGAAGACATCCCCATTTGGCCGGCCCCATCGTCAAGTTTCAGAAGAATTTCGGGAACAACCGCCCCGTGCGGGCCAGGTAGGCGCGGTAGGTTTCGCCGTGGACGGTCAGGAGATATTTCTCCTCGTCCACCGCCTTGATCAGGACGCACACGAGATGCACCAGCAAAGCCAGCACCGCAATGACCGTGGGCAGGAGCAGGACCGCGCCCGCGAGCATCACGACCTGGAAGAGGTAGATGGGATGCCGCACCACGCGATACGGTCCGCGCGTGACGAGGGAATTCTTTTCCGCGCGGTCGATGCCGACGCGCCACGCGTCGCCCATGATGACGTAACACCAAATCGTGCCCGCGTAACCCGCCAGCGTCAGCGCCACGCCGAGCGCGAGGCCGGGCGCGTGCAAGAATTGGCCGGACAATTGGCGCCACGCGGAGTCCGAGGCGGCTTTGACCAGAAAGCCCTGACCCATCCACGCAGCAATGACGAGCAGCCAGCCGAGCCAGAGGAGTTGTTCCTTGGCGCCGCGCGGTTTCAGGTTGGGTGCGCGGCCGATGTGTTTGCGGATGCGCCGGGCCTGCACCCACACGCCGGCCCAGTAGATGAGCGCGAAGCCGCTGACGACGGCGCGGCGGCAGAAAAGTTCTTCCGTGGTCATGATTTTTGGGCGCGTCGGGCGCGGATGAGGTTTTGGAGTTCGCGCACCCAATGTTTCTTGATGCTGTGCCAGACGTCCGCGCCCCAGAGGATGTTGGCGGTGTCGGCAGCGAAATGCTCGTTGAATTCCGGCGCGTCGGTCGGGTGGTAATTATTCACCCAGTCCCGGACCTGCTGGTTTTCGGCCAGATGTTTCGTGGACGGAACGGTGCCGTGATGATACCGGGTCGGCAGGCGGACGTTGCGGACGACGGCCTGGCCCTCGGACTGGTAACGGTTGGCCGGGCCGAAGCCCAAGGCATCGCCCCCTAAGAGATCGAGACCGAAATAGAACCCGGTGAATTCCTCCACCGAATCCGGGACGTCGCGGAGTTTGCCGGCCAAATCCCACTGGTTCGGCAGCGCGCGGGTCAAGCCGCCGGCCGCCACCGCTGTGACGTAGGGAAGCCGGAAGCCGACGACTGGCCGCGCGGCGCCGGTGAACGGGTCAGTGATTTCAAAGCGGGGTTCGGCCCGCTGCGTCACGGGATTCCAGACGGGGAGGTTTGTGGCGTAATGCCCGGCGAGATGGTGCAGCACCTTGACCGCCTGCATCCCGCCCTGGCTGTGCCCCACAATCATCGGCCGCAGCCCGGAGTGTTCGTAATACCACGCCGTCGCGCCGGCGATGCTCACCGCGCCGTCGTAGCAACTGAAGGAGGTCTTGCCATCGGGAAGTTTGACGCTTGCCTCGGGATAGCCCATGCCGGTGAGGAATTCCGAGAACGAACGCATCGCGCGATACACGGGGTAGATGCCGCCGTGGATGTTGATCACCTGCGGCGCGGGCGCGAGCGCGAGCGTCTCGTGCACGTCGGCTTCAGTCACGGCTTCGGGGTCAAGCGCAAGGATTTTGTCCTGCAACTCCCGCGACAGCACGCGCGGGGCGGACGGCAGCGCCGTCGGGTGCAACGGCGTCGTCGCACAGCCGGACAGCAACAGCAGCACCGCGCCGCCCACCGCCGGCAACCATGACTTCAAACTCATGCGCGGGAGTCTAGCCGCTCCGCCGCGGCGAGAAAATTCATTTTCCATTCGGCGATCTGCTCCGCGGTGAAGCTGGCCGGGCGGTAGGAAATGCCGAGGTTGGCCGTAGTCCCGACCGTGGTGACGGAAAGCACCAGCGGTGTGACCGGTCCGGTGGAGACGGCGCGGATGTAATCCAGCCCCAACACGCCGCCGGCGTCCGGCCACAGGGAATTCAGGTTCAGGTTCGTGATGCCGCCGCAGAGCGGATAATTTTTCGGGTAGATTGTCTTGCGCCGTTCCGGGCTGAACCACGCCAGCACCGCGCGGGCGAGCGTGATCTCCATGGATGCGGCGAGGTAGAGCCGCTGCTGCTTGATGCGTTGCGTGCGGCGGTGCAGGTCCGCCGCCAGATCGCGCAACGAAATCGCCGCCGGCACCGCGTGCGTGATGACGAACGAACCCAGGGCCAGCCCGAACGTCCGGGCGCGGTCACCGCCGGCATCCGGACGCGTGTTGACGATGCAGCCGACGGATAGTTTGTGGCGGCGCGCGGCCGGGGAACGCTGCGGGACGATAGCGGAAAAACTTTTCAGCAGCAGCGCGAGCAAGAGGTCGTTGGCGGTGACGCCCCAGGCTTTGGCCGCCGCGCGCAACCGGCCCCACGCCACCGGTTCGAGCGTGAAGCGGGTGAATTCGTTGGTGAGGTCGCCCGGCGCACGGCACGGGGGGCGGAAGGATTGCTTCAGATCCCGCATCATCGCGGGGAGCGCGAGTAGTTTGCGGGCGAGGATGCCCGGATGGCGCAGCAGCAGATTCGCGGGCGGCGCGGGATGACATTCCAGCGGCACGACCGCGGGCGACGCGGCCAGGTAACCGGCGACGATGACCTGCAGCAATCGCACGATGGCTTCCGCGTCGGCCACGGCGTGAAAATAGACGAGGCCAAGCCAGAAGGAATCGGCTTCCGACGCGACAAAAAATCGGAACGGGCTAGATGCCGCTCCGGGCGTGAACGGGCGGTTCAATTGCCGCGTGATCTCGGCCGCGAGCGCGGCTTCCCCGGCGGTGATGGTGGCGAGTTCGACTTGCGCCGGGCCGCCGCGATATTCGTATGTGCCGGCGCGGCGGTCCAGTTCCAATCCGGTCAGACCAAGCTGCTCCAGCGTGGTCGCAATGACGGCTTGCAGCCGTGCCGCCACGAACGTGCGGGGCAGCCGCACCAGATGGATGGCGTTGTACGGATGCAGCGCATCCCAATGGAGCATCGTCCGCTGAAAGGTGTTCAGACGCCCGCGCATACGTCACGCGACGGCCGGCCCCACCCAAAACCAAAAGTTCATGGGCAGAGGATGGTTGGTTTGCTCCGGCAGGGGCAAGTTTTTACGGCAATCCGGCCGCGCGCCGGTTCACGCGGGGCGCGGCGGAATGATTATTCACCAATCCCGATTTCAGACAGGCGTCAGCGGGCAGGTGGAGATGGCGCGCATGTATTGGGCGCGGTCGAACGCAGACGGGTCGGCGCAGTTCTTCTGGCTCAGGCTGCCCTTACGCTGACCGATTCGTATTCGTGCGCCTCCAGCCACGCGACCAGATCGCGCTCGATGACGCCGATCTGTTTGGCCTCATGCCGGAGCAACACCGAGCAGAGCATCGTCACAACCTCGCCCACCATGAGCAACTTCAGCACATCCGAAGCGCGATGCACGCCGCTGGTGGCAGCGAGGCTGGCAGATAACTGGCCGTAAAGGATGGCAATCCAGCGCAGCGGCACGCGCACGGCCATGGACGTAGTCAAGAGAATGTTCGGCTTAACCTCCACCGTTTCGAGGTCCACGTCCGGCTGATAGAACCGGTTTAACAACACGAGGCCGTCCGCGCCGGCCTGCCGGATCTGCTTGGCGTAATCCGTCCAGCCACCAACCGACGGACCGTTCAGGCTCGCGCTGATGGGAACGCGCAGCACCGGGCTGTCTGGCGTAATGGCCCGCGCCCGCAACGCCGCGGATTGGGCGATCAGCGGGAAATCCATCGTCTCCTGCACCGCCGCCGCACCAAGCATCCCCCAACCCGTCGCGCGGCACGCCATGATGTCGCTGGGGTCGCCGAAGATGGAGAGCGCGTGCGTCGCCACCGTGCGCGCCGTGACTTGAACCACCGTCGGCAAAAGTTCGCCCGCGATCTTGAACCTGCTCGGGATCATCAGCAGCAAACCCTGCAACGCCGTGAAGGTCGTGCTGATGCAACCCATTTTCAGCATTTCAGGAACCGCGCCCACCGCGCCGCCTTCGCTCTGCATCCCCACGATGTGCGGCACCGTGCCTCAGAGATTCTTCTTCCCTTCCGACGCCCACTGGTCGCACCACTCCGCGATGGGCGACGGCGGCGTGGCGGGATAGATCGCCATCGTCTCGCACACGCCATAAGCGACGCAGGCGGCGGCTTCGTTGGCATCTAAGATCTTGAATACGGGTGTGGGGCGATTGGATTTGGGCTTATGTATGGCGATGCCAATATCGCAAAAGGTCGGCGCACACTCTTCTCCACCTTCGCCGCACAATGCCCGTATTTTGCCCCACGGAATGACCCGATATTTTCAAGCCAGTCGAGCCGGAGAAAATGTCCGTTTGACAGCACCAGACAATTTCTGCAATTTCTGTTCTAACAGAAATGTCGGAAATATGAATAAATTATCCGCAGTCCAGCAGAAGTTCATCCTGCACTGGGGCGAGATGGGGACGAAGTGGGGCATCAACCGCACCGTGGCGCAGATCCACGCCCTGCTCTTCATGTCGCCCAAGCCGCTCAACGCCGACGACCTCGTCGCCACGCTGGACGTGGCGCGCTCGAACGTCAGCACCAGCCTCAAGGAACTCCAAGGCTGGGGCATCGTGAAGCTCGTCCATCTGCCCGGCGACAAGCGCGACCACTTCGAGAGCATAAAGGATGTGTGGGAGATGTTCCGCGTGGTGCTCGACGAACGCAAGAAGCGCGAGATCGACCCCACCCTGCGGATGCTCGCCGAATGCATCGCCGAAGCGGAGGCCGACAAGGCCACCGACGAATATACCGAGACCCGCCTCCGCGAACTCCACAAGTTTTTCGAGACGACCATCGCCTGGTATCTGCAGGTCCGCAATTGGCCGACCGCTAGCATGGTCAAGTTCGTCAAGCTCGGCGACAAAGTTTTGAAACTGCTGCGCATCGGTGGCTGAAAGATTTTTCATGAACCCCAACCCCGCCATCCCTGCCCTGCGCGGCGAAGTCTTCTACGACGCCGGGTGCGGGCTGTGCACGCGCGGGGTAACGCGCTGGGGCGAAGTCTTTGTGCGGCGCGGCTTTCACTGGCTGCCGCTGCAAACTCCCGGCACACCCACGCGCACCGGCGCAAGCGCGGACGAACTGCGCGCCGAAATGAAACTGCGCTTCGCCGATGGCCACGTGGTCGGCGGCGCTGCCGCATGGGCGGCACTGTTCCGTTCGGTCTGGTGGCTCTGGCCGCTGGGCGTGCTGATGGGGCTGCCGGGAATTAGCAGCTTGAGCGCGGTCGTTTATCGCTGGATCGCCCGCAACCGCTACCGCGTCAGCGGCGCGTGTGCACTGCAAAGCGCCCGGCACGAACACCACCGCCACACCGCCTTTCTCGAACTATCATGAAACCAAAACTCTCGCTCCTTTGGCTCGGCAACGAGCCGCTCAGCGGCCGCGCCTATTTCACATGGGGTATCGTACTCGCGCTCGTCAAATACAACCTCGACCGCATCATCGCCGCCATCTGGTTCGGCGAGCGCTGGACAATTTTCAACCCGGAGACCCTGAAGCTCTACCTCTGGCAATCGCCGTTGCAGGAAGCGCAGCAACCCTACTTCCTCACGCTGCTGATCGTGGCGCTGCCGTTTCTGTGGGTGGGCACATTGCTCACCCTGCGGCGTTTGCGCACCCTGGGCTGGCGACCCTTCTGGGTGCTGCTGTTTTTCGTGCCGGTGGTAAAATTTCTTTTCTTTGCCGTGCTGTGCCTGCTGCGCTCCGGCGCGGAGAAGTCCACACCGCCACGGCGGGACAATGCGTGGGAACGGTTTTGCGGCCGCGTTTTTCCCCGCGGCGTCTTCGCCAGCGCCGCTTTCGCCGTCCCGATCACGGCGGGACTAGCATTGCTGGCAGTCAAACTGGGAACGGAAGTCTACCGCGATTACGGTTGGACGATCTTCATCGGGCTGCCATTTGCGATGGGCTTTCTAGCGGTGTTGATTGACAGTTACCAGGTTACCCGCGGCCCGGGCCGGTGTCTGCTCGTGGCCAACCTGACGGTGGTGCTGGTCGGGCTGGGACTACTCGTGGTCGCGATGGAAGGAGTCATCTGCCTGCTGATGGCAGCCCCGGTGGCTTTCGCGGTTGCCTCCATCGGCGGCCTGATGGGTTACGCGGTGCAGCGGAATTTCTGGTGGCGCGCCGACTCGCCGAAACTCTTCTGCTCCGTCATCCTGCTCGTGCCGCTCGCGATGGGCGCGGAACATTCTTTGCCACCCACCCTACCCCTGCTCAAGGTCACATCCTCAATCACCATCAACGCCCCGCCGGAAACCGTCTGGCGCAACGTCGTCACGTTCTCGGAACTGCCGCCGCCCACGGAGATGATCTTCAAACTCGGCGTCGCCTACCCCATTCGCGCCGAGATCAAAGGCTGCGGCGTGGGCGCGGTGCGGCACTGCAACTTCTCCACCGGCCCGTTCGTCGAACCCATCACCGTCTGGGACGAACCGCGCCTGCTGAAATTTTCCGTCACGCACAACCCCGAGCCGATGCAGGAATGGACACCCTACCGCGAAGTCCACCCCGCGCACCTCGACGGCTATCTCGAATCGCAGGCCGGGCAATTCCACCTCGTCCCGCTCGCCGGCGGCCGCACGCTGCTGGAGGGCACGACGTGGTATCACCATCGCCTCTGGCCAGCGGATTACTGGCAGCTTTGGTCCGACCATATCATCCACACCATCCACCTCCGCGTGCTGCGACACATCAAGCAACTTTCGGAAATCCCCGCCCCATGAACTCGAAAACCAAAATCATTCTCGCCGGCGGCAGCGGCTTCATCGGACGCGGCCTGACGAAAGCATTTGTCGCCCGCGGATTCGAAGTGGTCGTGCTCTCGCGCGCCAGCCAGGCCGCTGCTGGAGGCAAACGCGTGGTGGCCTGGGATGGCGTCACCGTCGGCGAATGGGCCCGCGAGCTTGAAGGCGCAGCTGCCGTCATCAACCTAGCCGGCCACACCATCAACTGCCCTCACACGCCTGCAAACCAAAAACTGATTGTCGAATCGCGCGTCAACTCCGTCCGCGCCGTCACCGAAGCCATCCGCCTCAGCCAGAAACCACCCGCGGTGCTGGTACAAAGCAGCGCGATTGGTTTTTACGGCGACACCGGCGACACGGCATGCGATGAATCCTCACCTGGCGGCACAGGCTTTCTGGCCGAATCCTGCCGCGCCTGGGAAGCCGCATTAAATCCGGCAGCCCTGCCCGCGACGCGCTGCGTAACACTGCGCACCGGCGTGGTGCTCGGTCACGACGGCGGCGCGCTGCCGGTGCTAGCCCGCCTGACCCGCTGGTTTCTGGGCGGGGCCGCCGGCAATGGCCGGCAATACCTCAGCTGGATCCATCAGGAAGATTTCACCCGCATCGTAATGGCAATCATTGAAAACCCGGATTGGCGCGACACGTTCAACGCCACCGCGCCGCATCCCGTCACCAACGCCGACTTCATGCGCGAACTGCGCCGCACGCTGCGCCGCCCGTGGTCGCCGCCTGCACCGGCAACGGCGATCCGATTGCTCGCGCCATTGATGGATACCGATGCGGCGCTCGCACTCGCCAGCCAGCGCGTTTCACCGCGGCGACTGCAAGAGGCCGGCTTCCAATTCCGGTTTCCCGAACTGCACGGCGCGCTGGCTGCGATTCTTGCTTCAAGATCGTAGCCGCGGTCTATGACCGCCGCACAAATCACGCCGCGTTCTCAAAGTCCGGCACTCACCGAGCGCCGCTACAACCGGAAAGTTTTTTCGTGTCTTTCGCGGGTTTCGCGATAAACATTTCCGCCATGGCAAACCATCGCATCGGGATCATCGGCGGTAGCGGGCTCTACAACATTGAAGGCTTCACCAACCAGAAATGGGTGCGCGTCAAAACCCCTTTCGGCAATCCCTCGGATGAACTCCTCACCGGCACGCTCGCCGGGCGCGAAGTCGTCTTCCTCCCGCGCCACGCCCGCGGTCACCGCATCCTGCCGAGCGAGTTGAACCACCGCGCCAACATCTGGGCGATGAAGAAACTCGGCGTCGCGTGGATCGTCAGCGTCAGCGCCGTCGGCTCGCTCCAGAAAAAATACCGCCCCTGCGACATCGTCCTGCCCGACCAGTTCCTCGACCGCACCAAGCGCGATTTCGAACACACCTTCTTCGGCCGCGGCATCGTGGGCCACGTCGCGTTCGCCGACCCGATTGCCGAGGAACTGCGGCAGCTGCTCCTGAAATCCGCGCGTGCCCTCAAGGCCCGCGTCCACGACGGCGGCACTTATGT
>JAFMIX010000283.1 GCA_017853785.1 Verrucomicrobiales bacterium | reverse complement strand
GGCAAACTTCTTCCGCTCCTTCAGGTGGCCGCGGAGGTCGAGGCCGGTTTTCAGCGCGACGAGGAGCAGGAGGCCCGACGCGGGCGAATGCAGCGCCATCATCAGGAAGCCGCCGCCGAGGATGGTGAGGTGCAGGACGACGATGCGACCGTAGGGTTGCTGCATCAGCATGGGCACGCTCGCGCGCTGGTATTCACCTTTACCGAGATAGTTAGTGGCAAAGGAAATTCCGTGGCTCACGGCGAGCCCAAGAAAAGTCCAGCCGAGATGGTTTTCCTGCATCAACCGCCAAAAGATACCGCCGTCGGGAAAGGGCGCGCCCTGGCGGAATTGCCCGCCAAACAAGCCCACCACAAACACGCCGTGAACGAACGTGAACATGCCGTAGTGGAAGCAGAAGAACGGGATCATGAACAGCTTGGCGGCCCAGCCGAGCGGGTTGGCCGGCGCGGCGAACAACATCTTGAGCACGTTGAAGCCACCGACGATGACGTTCTCGCCCCAGAAGAGGAACAAGAGTGGAAACACTTCCCAGTCGAACATCAGGACGCCAAACGCGGGCAGGAGGTTGGCAACCAGCAGTGCGATGACGGAGGGGCGCGTCCACGCGGCGGAATCTTCCGCTCCAAGGAATTTGCCGAGGCTCATGGGCGAAACCAATAACAGGGCGCTGCGGGCGGGACAATTCCGCAACGCGACGGAATTATGTCACGGTGCGCGGATGCGGAAGAAGCGGGGATTGCCGGAAATGTTGGTGGTGAAGGTGTGGCTGCCGCTGGCGGCGGTCAGATTGCTGGCCAGGGTGGTCCAGCCGACCAGGTTGGTGGAAGTTTCCACGCGGTAGCGGCCTCCGGGGACGGTGATCCAGTTCACGGAGAGGTTCGGCGCGGTGTAGTTGAGCGCGGTGACGCGGATGGGGTGGAGGTAGGGGTTGCTGAAGCTCATGAAGACGGGCAAGTGGTCGGAGGCGACCTTGCAATCGTTGCTGAACAGGTTTGGCGGCACGGGCGATAATCGGTCGGTGCGGAAGACCTGGCTGGCGGCGATGTTCGAGCCGAGCACGCCGCCGGGGAGGATGTAGTCAATGCGCTGGCTGGGATTGGCCCCGGCGGTGGAGTAGGTGTTGATGCTGCCGGTGACGGGGTTGGTGGGGTTGGTCAATTGCAATCCGGTGGCGGCACTGAGGAGTCTCTGGATCGCGAGCGTGTTCGTATCCGCCTCGTTCAGGTCGCCGCTGAGGATATAAGGCCGCAACGGATAAAGGGCGAAGAAATTAGTGGCGAAAAAGTTGGTGATGGCGGCGGCCTCGGCGGCGCGCTTGGCGGCGGCTTCGGTGTAGCCGCCGGAGCTGGATTTGAGGTGGGTGGTGAAGACATGGAGCGGTTGCGCGAAACCGGGCACGGTTATTTCGGCCTCAAACAGGTCGCGGGTGAAATTGGAGTTGGTGTAGCCCCAAGGTTCGAGTTGCGCGCCATCGAGCCAGCTGGTGGAGCGGACAATCGGATAGCGGCTGACGATGACACTGCGGATGGCCCCGACATCTGTGCCGGAATTGGTGGCCAGATAATAGCCGGGCAGGAAGGCATTCACAAAATTGGTCATCTCGTAGGTGTAGGGGTAAGGAATTTCATTGAACGCGATGATGTCCGGGTTCAGATAAGCCAGTTGCCGCGCGATGGCCAGGACCTGCGGTGCGTTGGTGCTCCAGTCAGTCGCGCCGTTGCCCTTCACATTGTAATGCAGATACGAAACTTGTTTGGACGCAACGACCGCGGGCGGCGGAGAGGTGACGGTCAACGTGGCGGCGAGGCTGTTGGTCGTGCCCACGGAGTTGCTGGCGACGACGAGGTAGCTGCCGGCGAGATTCGTGGTGACGTTATTGAGCGCGAGCGCGGCGTTGGTCTCGTTGAGGAGGTCGGTGTTGTTGAAGCGCCACTGGTAGGCGGGCGGCGGGTTGCCCGTGGCGGCGGCGGTGAAGGTAACGCTGTCGCCGACGCCGGCGGTCTGGTTCGTGGGCTGGAGGGTGAAGGTCGGCGCGGCAAGCGCGGGCACGGAAAAGCTGACGGCCACGTCGTCAATGGCCAGCCCGCTGTCCGATCCGGGATTGTCATCAATGTCGAGCCAGCGAAGAAAAATTTCCTGGCCGGGGTTTACGATGACGCCGGACAAGGCGAAGTTTGTGAAGCTCGTGCGGTTCGTGGCGGCGTTGCCATCGAGTGCGCCGGTGGTGATGGCTGGATTGGGATTGGTGAAATTGAGCGCGGAAAAGTTAGTCCATGTTCCCGAAACCGCATTGGTGATGGGCGAACTGCCGACCTGGAAGGAGAACGCCAGAACCTGCGGCACAGTCGTCCCGCTGCGCCACTGCTCGCCGGTGAACGAGATGGAGATTTCGCGGCCCTCGGCGGTGTCGTTGGTGAAGCGCACGCCGTAACCGTAGTTAAAGGACGAGCTGGCGAGCGAACCCAGCGCCCGGTCGTTGGAGGTGTTAACGCCATTCGTGCCGAAACTGTAAATGCCGCCCGTCGTGCCGGTGCCGGCGCCGGCGAGATAATTCGTCGCGTCGGCGCTGCCCTTGGAAGCATACCAACCGGGGAGAGTTAGATTGTTTATCCAGTTGTTGCTGACGCTGCCAAGGGAATCAAAATTCTGGCTATAGGTGCCGCCACTGATGGGAATGTGCGCGGCGACCGCGCCGGAAAACAGGCCGGCCAGGCCGATGGCGGCCAGGAGCAGATACAATAATTGCGTGATAGCTCGCATTATCGTCGGATAACCACTGCCCCCTTTCTGACATTTGCATTTAGCGCAGAAAGAGGGGCAATCGCAAGTCAAGACACGGAAAGTTTCGTCGCAGACCGCCTCAGCGGCGGCTGTTGTGGGCAGGCTGGGAAAATTTTTCCCGCGCCAACCGGACGGCGTGGCCCAGCAACTCCGCGTCCGGTTCAAAGCTCGTCCCGCAGCCGGTGACAAAGGCGGTGGCGGCAACCTGCATCCCGCGCTCCCAATCCGCACGCACCAAGCTAGGCAGCGGCGGCTGCACCGAGCCTTGGATAAGCAGGCCGGTGCGCGTCCGCCGCTGCGCCGCGCCGGCGA
>JAFMIX010000030.1 GCA_017853785.1 Verrucomicrobiales bacterium | reverse complement strand
ACCGAGCCTTGGATAAGCAGGCCGGTGCGCGTCCGCCGCTGCGCCGCGCCGGCGATCTTTTTCCCGTGCCAGAGCAGGTCGAATTTCTCGTGACCGATGAAGCATTGGCCGGGCAAAGTTTTCTTGCAGCACGGCGCGACTTCCGTCGTCACGCCGAGGCGGGCGAACGCAGCTTGAAGCCATTCGTGGACGCGCCGGTAGCTATCAGTCGCGGCCAGCGCGTGCCACTCATGACCGGCGGGAAAAACGAGGCTGTAAGTCCAATCCGCGTCGTGCGGCACAAGGCCGCCGCCGGTGGGACGCCGGATGAGCGGGCGCAGCGCAGTGGCGCGCTCAATCTCGGCGGATTTCTGGGAGTAGCCGAACGTCGCCGCCGGTTCCGTCCAGCCGTAGAATCGCAGCACGGGCTGGCCCAGCCGGGGCATGGCAGTGAGCAACGCCTCGTCCAACGCCATGTTGAACGCGGCGGCGCATTTGCCGGAGTTGAGGTGAAGCCAGGAATTCATGAACAACAAAGAAACCAAGGAACAAAGTTTTGAAAGCCTCTTTCTTGGTTACTTTGTTCCTTGGTTGTTAATTGTTTTCAGTCCCAACTGCGGGCAGAGGTTTTTGAGTTCACAGTTCGCGCAATCCGGCTTGCGGGCGGCGCAGCGGCGGCGGCCGTGCCAGATGAGCCAGTGGCTGAAAAGCGTCCAGTCGTGCTGCGGGACGAGCTTGATCAGTTGCTGCTCCACCTTGACGGCGTCCGCGCCTTTGGCGAGCCCGAGCCGGTTGGAAAGCCGCGTGACATGCGTGTCCACAACGACGCCGACGTTGATGCCAAACGCGTTGCCCAAAACGACGTTCGCCGTCTTGCGCCCCACGCCGGCAAGCCCGTGGAGTTCAGCCATAGTGCGGGGGACTTCGCCACCGAACTTCGCCACGAGCGCGGCGCAGCAGGCTTGGATATTCTTCGCCTTGTTACGGAAAAAGCCGGTGGTTCTCACGGCGGCCTCGAGGTCGGCGAGCGGCGCAGCGGCGAAGTCCTGCGCGGTGCGATATTTCTTGAAGAGCTCCGCCGTGACCAGGTTCACGCGCTTGTCGGTGCACTGCGCGGAGAGGATGGTGGCGACGAGGAGTTGCAGCGGGCTGGCGAAATTCAGTTCGCAGTGTGCGTCCGGGTAGGTCCGCTGCAACGCGGAAAGAATTTTCTGCGTGCGGTCGTGTTTGGCGGCGGCGGTTTCGCGAGGCATGACGCGGGCAGTCTGCCAGCAACGCTGCCAGCGGCAAGTTCCGGATGAAAACAAAACCGCCCCGGCGGCGGGCCGGGGCGGTCTGGTAAAGCCGTGACCGGTTACGGCAATCGCACATGGAATTTGTTCCACAGATAGGCCGGTTCGCAGAACATATAGCCCATCACAATCAGGAAAATTCCGAACAGGATGAGCGCCACGGTCGGGCCACGCTTCTTTGCAAACGGATCGATCAGATCCCGCTGCGAGCCAGACGGCAGCGTGGCGATCTGTGTGAGCGAGTTGCCGAACGCAATATTCATCTTCGCCTTCGCGTTCACGGCCCAGCCGTTGGCGTCGAGGATCGGTCCGAGGTTGCGCTTGCGCAGTTTCAACCACGCGATGATGACCGCCGGCATGGAGATGGCGAGCAGAATGGCGATGATCGCCAGCGGAATCTGCCACCACGTGAGGCCGAGGATTTTCCCAAAAATCCCGCCCAACGCGCCGAGCAGGGTCGTCAACACCAAGCCGATGGCGGCCAGCGTGCCGGTATCTATCTTCTTCGGCTCGGGCGGTTTACCGGCGGCAGTGCTAGTCGCGGCCGCTTGGAGATTGGCATTCGCGTTCGCATCGGCGGCAGCGGCGCGCTTGGCGGCCTGCTCCTCGATCATCCGCACCAGTTTCTTGTAAGGCGAGAAGAACGCCTGCCGGATGCTGATGGGGTTGGCGACGATCTTGGTGATGGTCGCATCAAAGTCGCGGCCTTTGCGGTCGTAGAAGATGCCGTTGCGTCCGACCATCAGGTTCTCGTCGTCGCCTTGGGAGAAGATGGCAACGATGCTCAACTTCTCGCCGGTCGCCTTGCGGACGCAATCGACATAAGCGAGATACGCGCCAGCCAATCCGGCCATGGCGGCGTGCTTGCCAGCGTCCTCGACCGTGAGGCACAGGTCGCAACTGCGCTGATCCAGATACAGGCGGCCGGCTTGGAACACGGCCGGGGTCTCGCGGCTGTAAAAGTTTTTGAAATTCACGAAGTTTACGCACAGCGTGTAGAGGTCGCGATTCATGCGGATCAGCTTCTCCACGGCGGCGATGGCATTGGCTTCGGGTTCGAGCGCCTTGTCCTTGGCGATGAGCGCGGCGATGGCGTCCTTCGACTTGCCGGCGAGGATTTCGCGGACGCGCTTCAATCCGAGCTTTTCAACGCTCGCGCCGACCTTGCCGGCGGACCAGCATTCGAACGCGCCGAGCTTGCCGCAGAGCGCGGTCCAATCGGTTTCGGCGAGGACGGACTTGTCGCCGAGGATGGGCTTGATCGCGGCGGCTTGCAATGTGGCGATGTCGGCAGCCCAAGCGGGATTCACGCCGGCGACCAACGGCAAGGGTTTGCCGGCGGCGACCTGTGCGAGCGGAAAGCCGGCGACTTCGCTGACGGTGATGGACAAATCCTTGGCGGCGAGCGCGAGGTATTCAGTCTCCTGCCGGTTGACCGCGGCCAGTGCGCGGGCATCGAACGCGGCAAGGCGGCAGCGGGCAAAATAGTCATCCACCTTGGCCTTCACGGCGCGGGCGGCGGCGGCGGCGGCGGCAGTGGCTTCGCCGAGCGGCAGGATGTTCGTATCGCCCTCGGCCTTCTTCCACCAATCAGAGTGGGCGGCGGCTTCGGCAAAGAAATGGTCAACTTTGGCCTGGCTGATGCCGGGCTTGCCGCTGCGGTCGGTTTCCGCCCCGAGGCAGGCGATAATGTCGTTGATGACAGCCTTGGTGGCGTCGTCGCTCGCCGCATCGGCGGGGATGATGCCGTCGCCGTTGAAATTGGTGGCGGCGAAAATCTTTGCGGTGTCGGCGGTGTCGGCGAGGCTGATGCTGGTGGCGTCGGCCTTGCCGAGATTGGCGAGGGTCTGCTTGGCAGAGGCGAGAATCTGTTTGCCTTCGGGCGTGGTGTCATTGATGGCGGCGAGCGGGAGCACCGGCGAGCTTTGCGTGAGGTCGTCGGGATTCTTCAGGAGGCTGGTGGCCCATTTGGCGACGGCGATGACTTCGGGGGCGCGCACGCGGCCGTCTTTGTCGGTATCGATCAGCGCGAGCGTCTTGGTGTCGAACTCCAGGCCGCTGGCGGGACAGGCGAGGGCGACCCAAAGCTTCTGGTCGAGTTGGTCGAGGTTGGCGAGGTCGGCTCCGGTTTCGAGTTTGACCTGGTCAAAGCCGCCGGCGCGGAAGAATTTCCATGTATGCATTTGATTGGACTCCTGTTGATTGACTTTGGCTGGTGCTTGCTGAAGCACCGATGGATTAACACGAGCCCGAATGCCTGCCAAGGCTAGTTTTGCCGGACTGTTTCTGCCGGATTCAAGTGAGTTGCGCTGCGGCGATCTCCTTCGGCGGTGCGAAGAGGGGCGTGCCGTCGTTTGCCTCGGGATACTCGAAAATTTTACCTTCGTAGTTGCGGATGAGCACGCGGCCGGCGTTACGACACAGGACGTATTCGGGGCTGACGGGGACTTTGCCGCCGCCGCCGGGGGCATCAATGACGTAGGTGGGCACGGCGTAGCCGGTGGTGTGGCCGCGCAGGTTTTCCATGATCTCCAGCCCTTTGCGGACGCTGGCGCGCAGGTGCGCCGAGCCGGCGATAAGGTCGCACTGGTAGATGTAATACGGCCGCACGCGACACATGAGGAGCTTTTGCAAGTGCGCCTTCATCACCGCAGTATCGTCGTTGACGTGCTTGAGCAGGACGGCCTGGTTGCCGAGCGGGATGCCGGCGTCGGCGAGGCGGCCGAGGGCTTCACGGACTTCGGTGGTGAGTTCGCGCGGGTGGTTGGAATGGATGCTGAGGAACAGCGGATGAAATTTTTTCAGCATCGCGCAGAGTTCGGGCGTGATGCGTTGCGGCAGGAAGATGGGGATGCGCGTGCCGATGCGGAGAAACTCGATGTGCGGAATGGCGCGCAGCTTGGAAAGCAGATGCTCCAGCTTGTCGTCGCTCAAGAGCAGCGGGTCGCCGCCGCTCAGGAGGACGTCGCGGATTTCGGGATGCGCGGCAATGTAGGCGATCTGCTTGTCAAACTCAGGATGGAAGTCGTAGCCGGCGGCGTTGCTGACGAGCCGCGAGCGGGTGCAGTAGCGGCAATAGGCGGCGCAGCGGTCGGTGACGAGGAACAGCACGCGGTCGGGATAACGATGCACCAGGCCGGGCACCGGCGAATGGGAATCCTCGCCGCACGGATCGCTCATCTCCCAAGCGGCGGTGTGGGTTTCCTCGATGCGCGGGATGACCTGCTGGCGGATGGGGCAACCTTCATCCGCCGGGTCGATGAGGTTGAAGAAATACGGCGTGATGGCGAGCGCGAGCTTGGTTTTGGCCAATTGCGCGCCGGCGAGCTCCTCGGGCGTGAGCGTGGGCATCAGGCGTTGGAGTTGTTCCAGCGACGTGATGCGGTGCTTGAGCTGCCACCGCCAGTCGTTCCAGTCGGCGGCGGGCACATCGCTCCAATAACCGCGGCCGGCGGAGGTGAATTGTTTGAGGGTATTCCCGGTGGCGGAGACCGCGCCGCCGTTGCCCGATAGGGTGTCGTTTGACATTATGTCCTTTGACTAACGGTCGGAATATAAGTTCAATGCGCCGGGTGTCAAGGCGGGCGCTCCACCACCAGCATGGCCAACCAATTCTATGATCCGGGCGAATCACGTGCCGCGAAGGTCAACGACCTCTTCGCCGCCATCGCGCGCCGCTACGATCTGCTGAACGACCTCCAGAGTTTCGGATTGCACCGGCGCTGGAAACGCCGCGTCGTGGCCCTCGCCGCGCCGCAACCCGGCGAACGCGCCCTCGACCTTTGCTGCGGCACGGGTGACATCGCGTTCGCACTCGCCGCAAACGGGACGGAGGTGACCGGCCTCGACTTCAGTGAGCCGATGTTGGACGTCGCGCGGCAGCGGCAGCTTCCGCACGCCGCACGCCGCGCGCCGCAATTCCAACAAGGCGACGCGCTCGCACTGCCCTACCCCGCCGCGAGCTTCGACATCGTGACCATCGGCTACGGGCTGCGGAATCTGGCGGACTGCGACGCCGGGCTGCGTGAAATGGCCCGCGTGCTGAAACCGGGCGGCCGGCTCGTGGTATTGGAATTCGGCCAGCCGCCGAACGCCCTATGGCGCGCAGTCTATTACGCCCACCTCCGCATCTCCGTGCCGCTGGTGGGATTGTTATTCTGCGGCAACTCGCAGGCCTACGCCTACATCCTGGAATCGCTGAAACATTATCCCGGGCAGTTGGCGGTGGCGGCGAAGCTGCGCGGACTCAACTTCTCCGAGGTGCGCGGCGTCAACCTCCTCGGTGGCGCGATGAGCATCCACTACGCGCGCAAACCGGCCCAATAAATTCTTTGCGAAGCAGCGGCGAACCGGCAAACTGCGCGGCATGAGTCATCCGCTTCGTTTTCTCCTCACGCTCGGCACCGCGCTGGTTGTCGCCGTTTCCGCCCGCGCCGAACTGAAACTGCCCGCCATCTTCGGCAACCACATGGTGCTGCAACAGCAGATGCCCGTGCCCGTCTGGGGTTGGGCCGCGCCGGGAGCGCAAGTCACCGTCAAATTTGCCGGCCAAACCAAATCCACCCGCGCCAACGCCGACGGTGTGTGGGTGGTGAAGCTCGAAAAATTGAAGGCCACCGCCGCGCCGCAGACTCTCGTCGTCACCGCTGGCGAGACACTCACGCTCACCAACATCCTCGTCGGCGAAGTCTGGCTCGGCTCCGGCCAGTCGAACATGGAGAAGCCCATCGGTTTTCAGCCCGGCCAGCGCCCCTGCTTCAACGCCGAAACCGAACTGGCGGCGGCGAATTACCCAAACCTCCGCATCTTCAAGGTCGAGAAAACACTCGCCGCCAAGCCGCGCAAAGACCTTGAGAACTTCAAATCCTGGCAGCCGTGCAGCTCCAATGCGCTCAACGCCGCGAGCTTTTCCGCCGCCGCGTATTACTTCGGGCGCACTCTGCACACCAACCTGAACGTCCCCATCGGCCTCATCGCCTCCTCGTGGGGCGGCACGCGTATCGAGCCGTGGACGCCGCCCGCGGGCTTCGCCGCCGTGCCGGAACTGGCTTCGGTGAAATTGCCGGACTACGGCACCAACAAGATTCCCAACTCCGCGCCCACCGTGCTCTACAATGGCATGATTGCCCCGCTCGCCGGCTTCGCCATGCGCGGCGCGATCTGGTATCAGGGTGAAGCCAATCGCAACGACACCAATTACCACGCCAAAATGGCCGCGCTCGTCGGCGGCTGGCGCAAAGTCTGGGGCGCAGGTGATTTTCCGTTCTATTTCGTCCAGTTGGCCCCGTTCAAATACCACAAGTCCGCGGTGAACTACGTGGCCGAAACCGATCCCCTGCCCGCGCTCTGGCTCCAGCAGTCCCGCGCCGCGCGCAACATCAAGAACGCCGGCATGATCGTGACCACCGACCTTGTGGATGACTTGACCGACATCCACCCGCGCGACAAGGCCACCGTCGGCCATCGCCTCGCGCAGCTGGCTCTGGACCGGACCTATGACCGCGAGTTGCTCAGCGCCAGCCCCGCGTTCAAGAGCATGAAAATCACCGGCAACAAAGCCGTGTTGAAATTTGAGAACACCTACGGCGGCCTCGCCAGCCGGGACAGCCAGCCATTGACCTGGTTCACCGTGGCCGGAGAAGACGGAAAATTCGTTCCCGCCGAAGCGCGGATTGTCGGTGAGACCGTCGAAGTCACCGCCGCCAAAGTCGCCGCCCCGAAGGTCGTGCGCTTCGCCTGGCATCAACTCGCGCAGCCCAATCTGGTCAACAAGGCCGGCCTGCCCGCCGAACCGTTCCGCACGGACCGCCCCATCCACTGACCTCGCCATGAACAGCCGCGACAAAATCCTCCCGCTCGAAAACCTCCCCGCGTGGCGCGCCGCCCTCCGCGCCGCCGGCAAGAAACTCGTCGTCACGAACGGCTGTTATGACATCCTCCACACCGGCCACGCGAGCTATCTCGAAGCCGCCCGCAACCTCGGCGATGTCCTGCTCGTGGGCGTGAACACCGATGCCTCCGTGCGCGCCAACAAAGGCCCCACGCGCCCCATCAACTCCGAGGCCGACCGCGCCCTGCTGCTCGCCGCGCTGGCCAGCGTGGATGGCGTGTGCATCTTCGGCGAGCGCACCGCCGCGAACTTCCTCCGGCTCGCGCAGCCGGACATCTACGTGAAGAGCGGCGACCTGAACCTGAACACGCTGCCGCCGGACGAAGTCCGCACGGTGAATGAGTGCGGCGGGAAGATCGTCTTTGCGCCATTCGTCAGCGGCAAGTCCACGACCGCGCTGCTCGAAAAGATTTCGCGGCTGTGAGCTATGGCTTCACCGGCTTGCTGAACTTCTCTCGCAGCTTTTCGTAAAGCGCGCGCTGGTCGGCCTCGCTCAAATCTTGCAGCCGCTCGTTCACGACTTCTTTCGCGCGGAACGCCTCAGCGCGTTTCACCGCCGCCGCGAAGTCAGCCTCGCTCTTCCAGAACGTCTCACCGCTGTCGAACATCGTCCAGGGCTTGGGCCGCATGTTGCCGTCCTTCTTGCGATACTTCACGCCGTCCACCAGCGTGGACTTGACCACGAACCGCCAGGTGCGGTCGAAGAACACGCGGTCGCAGCGGATGGCGTCCTTGCTCGAATCGTCGTAGCGCACCCAAACGGTGAAAGCGTCGCTGAAAAGTTTCTGGCGATTGGGATGATCGTTGAACGTCCCCATGTCGTTTTCCGGATTCGCCGAGCCGCGCGCGGCCTTGATGGAAACCTCGATGACGTTCGTGCCGCAGCGGATGGCGAAGTCCGCGAGGCGGTTCTTCTCCCGCCCGGTCGTGCCGGCATCAAAGTTCGTGGCCGTCAACTCGGGGAAATGCGCGGGCAAAATCTTTTCCAGCGCGGCGATCACGGCGTCTTCATAGGCGCGCCAGACCACCGTGTAGCTGCCGGAAAGGTTCGTGCGTTGCAGCTCCGTCGTGAGTTCCGCCGCGAGCGTGGTCCGGAGCGCGTCCAATTTTGTCGCGATGGAGTGAGCATCCGGCTGCGCCCCGACGCGGACAACGAATAGCAGGACCGCGAGCGCGATGCCGGCGAATCGGTTCAGGCGGATTAGTTTCATAAATTCGAAATTTTACCACGGATAAACACGGATGCCGGAGCGCGGCTGTGTGCAAAGCACCAGCCGCAGCATTTCAAAACCCGCTGCGGCTGGATCTCGGACCACAGCCGCGCTCCGTCGGAAATTATTTCATCCGTGTCCATCCGGGTTTATCCGTGGTAAAAATAGTTCGGGTTCACCGCGGCTTCCACCGCTTATGCATCCAGATCCATTGCTCGGGATGGCGCAGCAACATGCGTTCGATCGAGGCGTTCAGCGCACGCGTGTTCGCGCGGATGGCTTCGCCGCCGCTATCAGACTCGGCGAATTCCAGCGGGTCTTCAAACCGCAGCACGTGCGTCCCGTCCGGCTCGCGCCAGCTCGAAGCCGGAATCACCGGCGCACCGCTGCTCATCGCGATGAGCGCGGGACTCTTGAAGGTGTTCGCCGGATGCCCGAAGAAATCCACCTTCACGCCATCCTTGCCGCTGGCATGCTGGTCGAAGACATAAACCACAATCGCGCCGCCCGCGAGCAGGTCGAGAATCTGGTCGAGCGAGCCGCGCTTGGCGATGGTGCCGAAGCCCGCCTTGCGGAACCGATGCGTGATGAAATCATTCAGCAACTGCGGCTTCAGCGGACGGCGCACGAAATGAAACAGGCCCTTGAACTGCGGGAACTGCTGGATGCCGCTGACCGTCGAGACTTCCCAGTTGCCGAAATGACCGGTGAGCAGGACGAGCCCCTTGCCTTTCGCGTGCGCCTTGGTGGGCGACTCCATGTTCTCCACGCGGACAAATTTCTTTTTTCGCGCCGCCGACATCAGCGGCAGCTTCACGAACTCCAGCAGGCAACGGATGTAATGCCCGTAGTATGCCTGAGCCAGCCGCACGATTTCGCTCTCCGGCAAAGTGTCGCCAAACACGCGGCGAAGATTTCCCAGCGCCACACCGCGCCGGAACGGGAGTAGGTAGTAGCACCACTTCCCGAACCACGGCACGTCCAGCCGCGCCGGCTCTGCCAAAGCCACCGCGCTCGCACTCGAAGCCGTGTGCGTGAGCGAAACCTTCAGGCCGGCGATGCGATACCGGTCCAGCAACGCGCGGGCGTTCGCGCTCAATTCGATCTGGGGCGCGCCGTAGGCATCGCGGCGCACGGAAAAATCCTGCATCTGCAACGTGCCGAGCGCCGTCTCGCGCGGAAAAAGTTTGCAGCACGCCTCCTTTGCGGCAAAGCGTGCGGCGAGGCTCTCCACGCGGCGCGGGCCGTCGCCGGCATCGGCGAGTTCGGTCGCGGAGAAAAGTTTGGCGAGCTGGTCGGGCGGCGTGACGGCGAGAAACTTTTCCATGCGCACGATCTCGACCGTGTCGAGCCCGCAGCGGGCGGGGGATGAAGTTTCGGCCTGCATCGCCGTCAGGCGCGGACGAGCAGCGCCACGTTCATGCCGCCGAAGCCGCGGCAGAGGATGAGCGCCACGTCGCTACGCGGCGTCTGTGATTGGTTGGAGACGGGCAGCGCGGCGCACGCAGGGTCAACTGCATTCAACATCGCGATGCCGGGGACAACTTTTTCGCGCAGTGCGCGCAGCGCCAGCACCGTGTCCAGCGCGCCGCTCGCGGCGATGAGATGGCCGACCGCCCATTTGAAGCCGGTGACCGGCGGAATGTTTTTCCCGAACACCCGCGCGATGCCCGCCGCTTCGGAAGCGTCCGAGGCGCGCGTGCCGTTGCCGTGCGCGACAATCATGCCCACGTCCGCAGCGGCGAGGCCGGCGTCGGCGAGCGCGAGTTCGATGGCGCGGCTGACGCCGTCGCCGTCGGGGCGGAGGTCGAGGATGCCAGTGGCTTCGGTGACGCAGCCGCTGCCGAGGAATTCACCGAGGATGGCGGCGTTGCGCCCAGTTGCGGCGGAATTTTTTTCCAGCATCACGGACGCCGCGCCTTCGCCGAAGACCGTGCCGGAGCGGTCGCGGTCGAACGGCCGGAGCGCCTCGCTCGAAAGCAGGCCGAGCCGGTGGTAGCCCGCGACGGTCTCCGGCTCGAACGGCGTGTCGTGCGCGGTGACGCTGGCGCGGTCGGCCTCGTCGTTGCGGAGCGCGGCGGCGGCTTCGGCGAGAGCCATGACACCGCCGACGCATTGGTTGGTGACGCAGGCGTTCGTGCCTTTGAAGTTGTAGCGGATGCCGACGTGGCAGAGGACGTTGTTCGGCAGATTTTTCAACAGCCACATCGGGTTGACGGACTGGCTGAACTCGCCGCCGAACTTCGGCAAGCTGCCGGCGGACGCGGTGAGCGCAGGATAGAAATCATAGTTGCTACGGTAATTGCCGCCGCCCGAGCCGGCGAAGATGCCAGTGCGGTCGTTGAAGCGCGTCTTGCCCGCGTCGTCGAGCGTATCGCGGTGCGCGAGCAAGCCGGATTGCTGCACGGCCTGATGCGCGGCGCAGAGGCCGAGCATGTCCGTCCGCGAAATCATTTTGTGCAGCTTGCGGTCTTCGACTAGCTGGCGGTTTTCCACGTTGCGAACTTCGGCGGAAATCTTCACGGGCCAGCGGCGGGCGTCCCATTGTTCGATGGGGCCGACGGCGGATTTGCCGGCGAGAATATTCTGCCAAATCGCGTCAATGCCGAGGCCGGCACCACAGACCGCGCCGCTGCCGGTAATGGCGATGGAATTTTTGCTGCTCATGCTTTCACCTCATCGGGGTGCCGGAAAACCAGCGAGCTGTTTGAGCCGCCGAAGCCGAGGGAGTTGGAGAGAGCGGCGCGGATTTTCAGCGGGCGCGACTGGCCGCGCACGACGTTGACGGCGCAGTCAGGGTCAAGCTCGTCGCAGTTGGCACTGACCGGCGCGATGCCGTCGCGGATGGCGAGCGCGCAGACGCCGGCCTCGACCGCGCCCGCCGCCGCGATGAGGTGGCCCATGCAGCTCTTGGTGGAACTCACGGCCACGCGCTGGACGTCCGCGCCGAAAACGCCGCGCAATGCGGCGCATTCGCTCTTGTCGTTCATCAGCGTGGAAGTGCCGTGGGCGTTGACGTAATCAATGTCCTCGGGGCGAGCGCCGGCGTCGGCGATGGCTTGCTGGATGGCTTGGATAGGGCCGTCGCCATTGGGCGGAGAATCAGTGATGCGGTAGCTGCTGCAGGAATTGCCGTCGCCGGCGAGTTCGGCGTAGATTTTTGCGCCGCGTTTTTTCGCCGCGTCCCAATCTTCGAGCACGAGGAAACCCGCGCCTTCGCCGAGGACGAAGCCGGCGCGGGTGGCGTCGAACGGGCGGCTGGCTTTCTCCGGCGTGTCGTTGTCAGGGCAGAGCGCGCCGAGCAGGCAGAACGAGGAAAGGCCGATGGGATTCAGCATCGAGTCGAAGCCGCCGGCGAGCATGAAATCAACGTGGCCGCGCCGCATGACCTTGAGCGCGGTGCCCACGGCTTGGCCGCCGCTCGCGCAGGCGGTGTGCACGGCGGTGGCGTAGCCGCGGATGCCGAATTGCTGGGCGAGGAGAGCGAGGCCGGCGTTGGTCTGCGAGCGGCAGAAGGCGACGGGGTCGGCGGGATATTTCGGGTCAAGCAGGCCGTCGGGCTGGAATTCGCCGTCGGCGCCGTCGGTGTTGGAGCAGAAGCGGCTGGTCATCTCGATCTCGGTGTAGTCCATCGCCATCATGCCCGCGCCGACGGACAAGCCCCAGCGCGCGGAGTTGTCGGCTTGCGGGCGGATGCCGGCGTCGGTCAGCGCTTCCTCGGCGGCGGCGAGCGCGAAGCGGTGCGAGCGCGAGGCAAACTTGGCGTGCTTGGAGTTGGCAATGGCGGCGGGGAGCTGAAAGTTTTTAACTTCCGCACCGATGCGGACGGGAAAACCGCTGGCGTCGAAGTGCTGGATTTTGCCGAGCCCGCTCTTGCCGGCGCGCAACGCGGCCCAGGTGGTGGGCGCGTCGTTGCCGACGGGCGTGACCATGCCGATGCCGGTGATGGCGATGCGACGTTTCTGCTTCATGCTTCGGAAACGATGGCGCAAGAAACGCCGCGAGGAAAGCCTAAGTTAAGCGTTTACGATGCGACCAGCGCCACGCGCGCGGCGCCGACGGGCCGCTTGCCGCGGCGGGATTCCACGCTGATGGTGGCGGTGCGGCCTTCGATGCCCACGAGTTTGACTTCGAGTTCCAGCTGTTCGCCGGGCGGGATGAAGGCGCGCAGCTTCATGTCGGCAACGTGCTGGAGTTTCCAGCCGCTTGCGCCGGCGGGCGGTGGCAGTTGCGCGGCGAGTTGCGCGACGAGTTGCAGGTTGAACTGCATGAGCAGACTGCCGGGGAAAACGGGTTTGCGTGGGAAATGGTCGCTGAAGAACGGCGCGGCGGTGGGGACTTGCAGCATGGCGCAGACGGATTGGCCGGGTTCGCCGCCGGGACTTTCCAGCGTCAAGGCGGGCGTGCCGCCGAACGCGCCGGGCGTGGCACCCGCGCCGCAGAGCAGCGCGTAGCGGTCGCGGATGGCTTGCGGGTCGTCGAAGTCGGCGAGGGGCAGCATCGGGCCGACGCAGTTGTGGAGGCGCAGCACGGGCGTGCCATTGACGCTGGCGGTGCCGTGGTAGGAGACGGCTTCGGTGTCCACGCTGTCAATTTCGGCGGCGAGTTCGAGCGTCTGGCCGGGGCGGACTTGGCCGAGCATTTCCACAAGCCCAGCGATGCCGGCGACGGGGCGGGTCTGGAAATCCACAGCGGCCATCGCGGACCACGCGGCGAGCTGTCCGGTGGCTTCGGCGACGAGCGAGCTGGAAAATTCCGCGAGGCCGGCGGGGATGGCGTAGTTGCCGCGGATATTCACGCCGGGTTGAACGGCACTGATGCGGTCAACGAACGTGAAGGCGCGGAAATGCGGCGACATCGCTTACGCCGCGGGCGGTTTGTTCTTCTGCTGGCGGATGACCATCTTGCAGAACGTCTCGGTGGTGAACAGCCGCGCGATGTCGGCCGTCTTGAGCGGGTTAGGAAACCGATCAGCGGGGACTTCGCTCAGGAACGCCTTCAATCGCTCCACGCCGGCGGCGGTGACCACGCCTCCCTGTTCGAACTCGGCTTCGGAAAGCGGTCCCCGTGCTTCTTCCACGATCTTGCCACGTGGAATCTTCACCTTGAAGGTACGTTCGAGCCGGAAAATGATGTCGAGAAAATCAATGGACTCCGCGCCGAGGTCGTTGATGAGCGAGGCGTCGAGGGTGACTTTGTCGGTGTCGCAGCCGAGGGCGTCGGCCATGGTATCGGCCACTTTGGGGAAAATGGCGGCGATTTCTTCTTTGGTGATGTTGGTGCTCATAAATTTTATTCCATTTTGAATCCACCGTCCACGTGCAGCACTTGGCCGGTGATGTAGCTGCCGTGGCTCGAGGCGAGAAACC
>JAFMIX010000029.1 GCA_017853785.1 Verrucomicrobiales bacterium | reverse complement strand
ACTCATCGCCGTCAGTGCCGGCGAGATTTCCGCTGAAGCCGCACTCAGAAAAATTCGCGCCACCAAGAAACTCGCCGGCAAAGTGGAGTGGTTGCTCGGCGAACTCGGCTTCAATGACACGGCGCTGCCGCTGAACCGCCGGTTCAAGTGCTGCCAGCGTGCGGCGGAGACGGGCAAGCTGCCGGCGGAAAATTTCGACACGCTCGCGGAGTTGCAACTCGCGGTGCATGAGTTGACGCTGCTGCTGGCGAAGGATTTCTACGCGTGAAACGCTGGGCGGAATACGCGGAGCTGATGGCGCTGTTCTTCCTGCAATGGATGGCAATGAGCATGTGGTTCGTGCCGTTGAGCGCGGTGCTGGAGGCGCACGGCCTTGGGGGACTGCGCTCTTACGCTTTCGCGACGGGCGCGATCGCCGCGTTCATCTCGCCGCTCATCTTCGGGGCGATGGCGGACCGGCATTTTGCCCCGGTGAAAGTGTTGCGCGGACTGGCCGTGGCCACCGCAGGCGCACTGGCGCTTGCCACGTTCAGCATCGAACGCAGTTGGCCGGCCGGCGTGGTGCTGGGGCTGATCCAGATGCTCGCGCTATGCTCCGCGCCGTCGGCGAGCATCTCCACGAGCATCATTTTCTCGCGGCTGAAAAATTCCACGCGCGAGTTCGGTCCGGTCCGCGCGATGGGGACGATCGGCTGGATGTGCGGCTGCTGGCTGGCCAGCGCGCTCGGCGCGGATGCCTCCACGCTTGCGGGTTACATGGCAGCTGGCGCGTGGCTGGTGATCGCGGCGTTCACGTATCTACTGCCAAACGTGCCGCCGCCGGAATCGAAGGACCAGGTGACGTGGCGGGAGCGGCTCGGCTGGGACGCGCTGGTGTTGCTGAAGCAGCGCGACACGCGGGTGGTCTTTATCACCGCCGCGTTGCTGAACATCCCGCTCGCGGCGTTCTATCCGCTGACGCCGCCGCACCTGAAGCAGCTGGGTTTCGAGCACGTCTCAGCTTGGATGACGCTGGGGCAGACGACGGAAATTTTTGCGATGTTCGCGTTGGCGGGGTTGTTCCTGCGGCTGCGGCTGAAATGGATTTTTCTCGCGGGGCTGGGTTTCAGTTTTGTGCGCTTTATCTGTTGCGCGCTCGATCTTCCGGGATGGCTGCTCGTGGGCATCACGTTGCACGGGTTGTCTTACACGTTCTATTTCATCACGGCGCAGATCTATCTGGATGAACGGATTGATCCGGCGTGGCGCGCGCGGGCGCAGGCGCTGTTCTCGCTCATGACCGGCGGCGTGGGCAATTTGATCGGCTACCTCGGCACGGGCTGGTGGTTCAATGCCTGCGCGACTTCGACGGGCACGCGGTGGCCGGTCTTCTGGGGCGGCATCGCTGCGGTGGCGGCAGGCATCATGATATATTTTCTGGCGACTTATCGGGGGCAGAACGCGGGAATGGCGCGGGCAAAATCCGGCTGAAGCGGCGCCTGCCCGGGCGGTTTCAACTCTTGCGGAACATACCCGTCACGGAGGTCGCGAAGCTGGACGCGGAACCGTAGTCGTCGATCACGGGTGAGATGGTGCCGGGCAGGCGCCAGGCGACTTCAAAAACGTTCACGGATTCACGGATGCCTTTCAAGTTGGCAGGCGCGAGCGCGGTGCAGGTGGCGGCGAGTGCGGGGTCGGCGCGTCGGATGGCGGCGAAGGTGGTTTCGCCGATGAGGATCCGGCCGCGGCCGGACAGAGATTCGAGGCGGCTGGCGAGATTCACTTCGCGGCCGAACGCGGTGTAGTTGAGGAGGTGCGCATCCGAACCCATGAGGCCGACGATGGCGGGGCCGGTGTTGATGCCGATGCCGAGGGTGAGGATGGGCAGCGGAGGCAACGGCGGTTGACCGGAAGCGGCGCGCTGGAGGTTCTCCAGTTCGCGGGTGTCGTTGAGCGCGGCGCGGTGGCGGTTTAGGTCATCGATGGCGCGCTGGGCGGCGATGGCGGCGCGGACGCATTGGAGTGTGTGCTGCGGGTTGGCGCCGGGGGCGTTCCAGAAGGCCATGACGCAATCGCCGATGTATTTGTCGAGCGTGCCGCCGTGCGCCTTGATCTGATCGGCGACGAGCGCGAGGTAGGCGTTGATGGTTTGGATGCTCTCCCGCGCTTCGAGGTCGAAGAGCGCTTCGGCGGCGGCGGGGGAGAGATTCTTTTCGCGCGCGGTGGCGATGGCGGCATCCCGGCTGGCATCGGTGAAGGCGGTGAAGCCGCGCACGTCGGCGAAGAAGATGGTGATCTCGCGCCGGATGCCATTGAGGGCGACGGTGTCCGCTGCGAGCAGTTCGGAGACGACTTCGGGTGCGATAATCCGGGAAAAGACGGAGCGGACGCGGCGTTTTTCGGCCTGTTCAAACACGGCCCGCCAGGTCACGAGGCAGCCGTGTTGGGTGATGAGCGCTCCGACGATGGGCAGAAACACGGGCAACCAGCAGCGTTGCTGGACGTAGAGCAGCAGCGCCACACCGAGGTAGAGTCCGATGGTGGCGAGGATGGCGAGCGAGCCGGTGAGCGTGGGCAGGCGCAGGGTCAGCGCGGCGGCGAGCGCCCCGAGGAGGACGAGCAGCAGCAGATCCTGCGCGGGGGTGGTGCGGCGGATGAAGCGGTCGGTCAGGACGGCGTTGGCGACGTTCCAGTGTTTGCTCATGAGCACGGTGTCGTGCTCCAGGGGGGTGGCGCCGCGGTCGGTGAGGTCGTTGCCGGAGGCGGTGGAGCCGATGACGACGAGTTTGCCGCGCCAGCGCTCGGGAAGGTCGTTGGTCTGGCCGAGCGCGCGGGCGTGGTCGAGGGCGAGGAGATTTTCAAACGGCTCGCGGGTGAGGCGCGGGTCGTTGGGCGGGAGTTGCCAGTCAATCGGGAAGTAGCCGTGCGTGTCCACGGGGATGGTGCGGGTCAGGCCGCCGGGACCGCGCAAGGTGATTTGGCCGCGTGGCAAATCCACCTCGGCCCGGGTGAGGTCGAGGCCGAGCTGGCGGGCGGCGAGGGCGATGCCCATTTGCCAGATGCGTTCGGTGGTGAAGGGTTGGGCACGGGGGATCTTTGCTGCCGCCGCGCCGCCGAAATCAACGGGGTCAAAGGTGCCGTCGGCGGCGCGGGGGATCTTGATTTTTTCGCCGCCGGCGGTGGCGAGGGTGAGTTGGCGCGGTTGGATATCGGCGCGTTCGAGGTCGAGGCCATATTCGCGGGCGGCTTGTTCGAAGATGGGATGCCAGCGGCGGTATTCGGTGAAGGCGCGGGCGCGGCGCAGGACGCCGTCGGAATCCGGACGCGCGGCGATGTCGGCGACGGCGGCGTGGTTGCGGAAGCGGGCGTGCGGGAGGACGCCTTGGTTGGCGGCGATGCTGGCGATGCCGGCGCGATGGAGTTGCCAGGCGAAGAAGTCATCGGACTCGACATTGATCTCGCCGGCGGAGAGGAAGGGCGTTTCGCCGGGATGGAGTTGCGCGAGGAAATTTTCGAGACTGGGTTCGGTGTTGGTGGCGACGAGAATGGGGGCGTGGTCGGGGCGGGTTTCAGCGAAAAGGACATCGTAGCCGACGGCGGTAGCCCCTTGGGCGGCGAGTTCACGGAGGACGCGGCCATAGATATGGCGCGGCCAGTAGAGGCCGTAGCGGAATTTCCTTCCGCCGGCATCCTCCAACGAGCCGTCCTTGAGCCGGGCGATGGAAGCGTCGCTGATGAAGACGAAGCCGAGGTTGGTGGCGGTGGGGGTGGGGAAGCGGGCTGCGAGACGGGCTCGGGCGTCAAAGGTGCGGGCTTCGAGCTGTTCAAGAGCATCTATTCGGAGGTCTTGCAGGAGGCAGAGGAGCACGATGACGCTGCCGGCGAGGAGCAGGGGGATGCGCGGGGAGGGTTTCACTAGCGGGAGCAAAACAAAAACCCCAGAGCAACTCAAGGGTGCTCTGGGGTTGGAAAAACGTTGCCGGAATCAGTGGTCAGTCATCCACGAGCGGTGGAGTCACTCTCTCTAGCGCGGTGGCTAGTTTTTACCCATGACAGGGGAGATGGTCACTTGGGTGCCGTCTTCGCGCGTGTAGAGGACGGCTGCAATGGAGTTGCCGGCTTGAACAGAGTCCGGTCTATTACCGGCGGGAATCGGGGTCTGGTTGCTGGTTTTCAAATCGAGCACATTTCCGGCGTTCACAGTTGTGGTGTGGCGCAGGTTGTTCGCGTCATAGTAGGTAATGGTCACTGAACCAAAATAAACCGTAAGGCTGCCGCTGGCACCGAGGTCGAAGAGTGTGCCGCGCACGCCGGCGACACCGTTGGGGAGTTTTACTTCGTAGCGGGAAGCGGCGGAGAGTTTCTTAACGTTACCCAGAATATGGCCTGCCCGCAGATCCAATTGATAGTCGGTTACAACGTCCGCACCGGTCTGTTCGGAGGAGAGTTTGTCGAGGGCGAGGACGGTGTTTTCGCGGAGGCGTATGGTGTTCTGGGCGGCGTCCGTGGTGGTGCTTGGGCTAAAGCGCCGCACAACCGGGCTGGGGGCGACGCTATCCGCACTCACGAGGAGATCCACAATCGATTCGGACGCGGTCTGAATGACGGCGCCAGCCTTAAGGATATCGCCTTCGCGCAGGGTGACCCACTGATCGTTGGCGGTAGCGGAGTAGCGGGCCGCGCCCTTGATGCGGATGACTTTGGCGGTATCGGCCAAGGCATTGGAGCTGATGCCAACGCAAACGAGGACCAACATGAACCATTTCACGGCGGAGAATGACTGTTTCATAAAAAACCTTGGTTGAACCTGATACGGCGTAAATCTAGACCGCAGGGCAGGGTTGTCAATTTATTTTCAGGGGTGGCCGGGGCGCGGCTTGACAAAGCGCGGCGGCAAATTAGTCTGTCCGCCGGTTGGTGGCTATAGCTCAATGGTAGAGTCCAAGCTTGTGGAGCTTGTTGTTGCGGGTTCGAGTCCCGTTGGCCACCCCACTTCCACCTTCGCTGCCGGGCAAGCCAGATTCCGGGAATTGATGGTTGACTTGGCGCGACCGTTTGCTAGGTTTTCCCCCTTTGAAACAAGTTTGAAATGAAAACGCATTTGCCGAAAATTGATATCGACGCCCGCAAGTGGCATGTGATTGATGCCGATGGTGCTGTGCTGGGCCGTTTGGCCGCACAGGTCGCCAACATTCTGCGCGGAAAAAACAAACCCGTATTCACCCCACACATGGACGCTGGCGACTTCGTCGTCGTCATCAACGCCGAGAAGGTCAAGGTCACCGGCAAGAAGGAGACCGCCAAGGAATTCATGACCTACTCCGGCTGGAAGGGCGGCGAAAAATACAAGACCGTCGCTCAGGTTCGCGCGAGCCAACCCGAAAAGCTCATTCATCACGCCGTCAAAGGCATGGTCCCCAAGAACCGCCTCGGGCGCGTGCTGTTGACCAAGCTAAAAGTTTACAAAGGCGCGACGCATCCCCACAGCGCGCAGCAACCCGCCGCCCAACCCGCCGCGAACTAATTCCGATTCCTGCACAATTTTATGGCTGCATCTAAAATTCAAGAGTACCTCGGCACTGGTCGGCGCAAAACCGCCGTCGCCCGCGTCCGCATCGCCACCGGCTCCGGCAAAATCACCGTGAACGGGCGCAAGTTTGAAACTTATTTCCCGCTGGAAATCCAGCGCGGCGTCGTCACCCAGCCGCTGACCGTCACCGGCACGGCGGACAAGCTGGACGTGCGCGTCAATGTCCAAGGCGGCGGCCCGAACGGCCAAGCTGGCGCGGTGCGCCACGGCATCTCCCGCGCGCTGCTGGAGTTCGACGTGAATCTCCGGCCCGCGCTCAAAGCCGAAGGCCTCCTTACGCGCGATTCCCGCGCCAAGGAACGTAAGAAATACGGCCAACCCGGCGCGCGCAAACGCTTCCAGTTCAGCAAGCGTTAATCGGTGCGGAAGTTTCACAGCCCCGCCGGCCAACCCGGCGGGGTTTTTGTTTTACCAGGGTAGTGCGCGACTCCGCTGTTTATGGGGAGGATCGGGGGGTGTTATTATCGGGCGCCGGGGACTGAGAACCGCGATAAAGTGAGGCTAGGACAAAGCCGCTTTAGTTAAAAATAACCTGATATTTGATCCGGTTGGCGTCGCTGATCGCCCACAAGTTCAGCGGGTTCAGCGACCGGGGAAATCTCAGGTAACGCGCACTGCCATCGGCGAACGGGTGGATCACTCCCCCGGATTTCGTGCTCGCACCCTGTCCAGAATGGCGGCTGAGTTCCGCCACGCCGCTGAAATCTTTGCCCGTGCCTTCGAGCAGATCCATGTGGTAATCCCCGGTCTCGGCGCGCTTTTCGCCCAGCACCACCGTGTCCGTGGGGTGGGTGATGACAGATTCCTTCAAGCCGTTGGTGTAGTTCCCGGCCATGTATTGGCCAAACTCGGCCGGGCTGAGGATATCTGCGTAATGATCATTCCAGCCGTTGATCAAATAACTGCGCGGCGTCCTGTCAGCGGTCGCACTCGTGCCATTGCTGCTGGTGGCGGGCGCGTTTGTGGCTTCCGTGGGGCACAGCAAAATTTTTAGGTTCTTCCCGTAATATTCGTAGAACTTGTTCGGCCAGCGGTCTGCACGGGAGCGGGGCGGCTAGCAGTCCTGGTTTTCGTCCACATACATCTTGGCGGCGAGGTCGAGCTGCTTCAGGTTGTTCGTGCAAGCGATGCGTTTGCCGACTTCTTTCGCCCGGCCCAACGCGGGCAGCAGCGGACCCGCGAGCCCCGCGATGATGGCGATAACCACGAGCAACTCGATCAAGGCAAAACCGGCTCTCTGGCTGGCCTGCATGAAAATTACGACGCCTCGCTTTGGACGGACGTTACACCGGAACTACCGGCGTGGTGGAGGCGGGGCGTTGGTCTTGGCGGGCTTGAAGGCGGAACGCAACAGCCAGTGGCGCTTCAGGCCTTGCACCATGTCATCCGTGTCCACGATGGTTTTGGAGACATGAGTCAGAAGATTGGTGTTGGCCTCGACCTGCGCTCTCAGGTTGCCGGTGATGCCCGCAAGATTTTCCAGTGAGCGGTTGATTCCCTCCAGCGTGGCGGGCAGGTTGGTGTCCACGGTCGTCAGCGCGGAATCCGCCCGGGCGAGCGCGGCTTCGAGGTGCTGGCTCATGTTGGTGGTGAGCGCCCAGTTGCCGAGCGCGCCGGGCCCGCGCAACTGCGCGGTGAGGTCGCGGGCGTTGGCAATGACGGGCTGCACGTTGACGGCCACGACGTTCAGGTTGGAGGTGAGTTGCGCGGAGTTGTCGAGGACGGCGGCAATCTTGTTGGTGAGGCTGAGGAGGTTCGGCATCGCCTGCTCGATCTGGGTGGCGACGCGTTCGAGGCGCTCGTTCAGGGCGGCAGTTTCAAGCGGTTCAATCCAATAAATTTCGGTCAGGTTCGTGTAGCTGTGCGTGCGGTCGGCGGCGAGGCGGCTCTTGAGGCCGTCGATGAGAAACCAGTTGAACTTGGCGCGGTCGGATTGTTCCAGTCCGGGATGGGCGGCGCGGGTTTCGGCGAGCAAGGCCTTCCGTGTGTCGCGCGCGGTCGTCCACCGCAGCAGGGCTTGCGGGGTTTGGTTCGTACCTTCGTCGATGGTCGGCACGCCCGCCGCGCCCTTGGTGATTTCGAGGAAGCGGTTGCCGAGCAGATCCGAGCCCACCTTCACCGCCGAATCGTCCCAGATGTAGCCGTAATGCGGCTTGAGGATGATGAAGTTGACGGTCACGCCGTAATAGGCATCGGGGGCGTTGGGGATGATTTCGGTGATTTCGCCGGCATTGAAGCCCATGAGCTTGACGGGGTCGCCGACCTTGATGCCGGCGGCGTTGTTGAGCGAAGTCTGGTATTTGAACTTGGGCGTGAACCAGCCTTTGCGTTCCGCCGTGTGATAGATGTAATACGCGAAGCCGCACACCAGCAGCGCCGTGGCCAGAAACACAAACCAACCCACCGCCCGCTCCATCCGGCTCAGGCGCGTGCGCAGTTGCGGGGTCAAATCGTTCAATGCCATAAAATATGTTTATCCGTTCGGGGTTTCCGCGGCCAACTTTTCTTTTGCCAACACTTCCAGCCGCCCCTCGCGCAGCACGGCGAACTGCCGCGCCCGATGTTGCCACGGGTGCAGGTCATCCGCCGTCACGACCAAGGTGACGGCGCGTTTGCCGGGCAGCAATTCGTGCCCGGTGGCCAACTGGCCGAGAAATTCCAGCCACCATGCCGCGTGCCGCGCGTCGGCGCCGCCGAGCGGGTTGTCCAACAGCAGGACTTCCGGCGCGAGTGCCAAGGCGCGGGCGAGGCCCACACGTTTTTGCCAGTTGCGTCCCATCGTGCCCGGCGTGCTGTTGGTCCACGACGTCAATTCCGTGGCGGCCAGCAGTTGCTCCACGCGCGCGGCGATCTCCGCTGGCGGCGCGGTGGAATGATATTGCAACGGCAACGCCACGTTCTCTGCAATGGTTAGATTGTTGAAAAGATGCCCGCCATCGAATACGAAGCCGAGCCGCAGGCGTTGCGCCAAACGCGCCTCCTCAAAAATGGGCAGGGCGTCGCCGAAGATGCGGCATTGCCCTCGGGGCGGCGTCAGCAAGCCGGCGGCCAGCATCAGAAAATCGCTTTTGCCCGAACCGGTGCGCCCGCCCACCGCCCAGAAATCGCCCGCAGTCACCGTCCAGTTCACGTCCTCGACCACGACCGTGTTCGGGTCGTGCAACGCGCCGACGGCGACGCCGGTCATTTCAATGATGTTGCTGGAAGCTCCCGGTTTCATTTCAGGCCAGCAGGTAGACCAGGATGAACAGTGCGTCCAGCACGACGAAGGCGATTACGGCTTGCGCCACGGCGCGGACGGTCGCACGGGAGACATCTTCCAGCCGCAGCGGTTGCGCGAGGCCGTGGTAGCAGGTGATGATGGCGATGATGCCGCCGAACGCCGCCGTCTTCAGCGCGAGCAGCACGAAGTCCAGCCCGCGCAACGCGCCGGCAAGTTGGCGGAAGTAATCTCCCGGCAAGATCGGCACGTCTTGCAGGAACGCCCACAAATAGCCGCTGCCCAACGCTCCCAGGATGAGATACACCGTCAGCGCAAAGGTCCCCAACGCCAAGCCGATCACCCGGGGCACGACGAGGTAATGGATCGGGTCGATGCCGAGCGCCTCCAGCGCTTCGACTTCGCCGAGCGCGCGGGCGGTGCCGAGCTCGATGACGTTGGCGGTGCCGACGCGGGCCAGCACCAACGCCGCCGCCAGCAGCGGGCCGAGTTCGCGCACGATGACGACGACCATGACAGTGCCGAGGTAGTTGAACGCGCCGATTTTTTGCAGGATCACCACCGTCTGCCCGATGACGAGCAGGCCGAGGGCGAGGGCGAGGAAGAGGAACATTGGCAGCAGTTTCACGCCGGAACGGAAAATTTCCTGCCGGATCAGCGGCGTGATGACCGGGCGGGCGACCCGGGACTTTTTCAGCAGCACGCCAAAAGTGATGAGGGCGAAGGCCCCGAGGCCTTGCACGACCAGTAACAACCGGAACACCGCCCGCGCGAGCACGTCGGTGTAGGATTTCGGCTGGGGCACGCGCCGGAGCAGGCGCGTGGGAGACTCGCCGAAGGCGTTGGGGATGCCGGTTTGCACGCCCGCAGCGTAACGTTCGGGCGGAGGCGGGCAAGGGGGATTTTCTTCAGTCAATCAGGAAGCTTTTGGCGTGGTGCGCGCGGCGGGGGTCGAACCCACAACCTTCGCCTTCGGAGGGCGACGCTCTATCCAATTGAGCTACGCGCGCAAGGCCACTACCGCAGATTATAGCAACGGGCCGGGCGCAACAAATGTTTTTGAGCGGGGCGGACGGGGAAAGTCACACTGCCAACGTGCTCAGGGGACCGTGTCAGGCATCCTTGGGGTCGGTGCGTGCAACGATTATATCCCGTCGCGGGTGATGGCAGAAGATTGCCTGGCTTGCCTGGCCGTAGCCGAGTCGGTGCGGGCAGCCCTCGTTATCTTTAGTGAGGCATTGCGCATAGCCGCTGGTGTGTAGCAATTCTTTTGCGCGGCAATCCGGCCGCACCAAGCCCCCCAGTTCTGTGGCGCGGACCGATCGGATTTTTTCAGGATCTGAATGCGTCTTTTGGGGGTTGCTGTTTCCCGGACGGGGACTGGTATCGAGTTTGATGTTGGCCGCATCGTCATTGAAACCCAAAAGCCGGCACCACAGCAGTACCAACAGCAGATAGAAACAACCAATTACCGTCAGTGTGATTCCCCAATGCTCATAAATTGATGGGAACATGGGTTCAGCCTCCGTTGTGGTTGGTGCGACGTGTAGCCTTGTGGTTGCCTTTGCGGTTCTTTCCGCGCGGGTGACGGTTGCCGTTTCCGTTGCCGTTTCGGCGGAGAAAACTTTTGCCGGCGGGGGATAATGAAAAGGTGATGGCGCTGACCAGAAAATGATTGTGGTTTTTCAGCCCCAGCTTTTTCAGGATGCGCTTCTTGTAAGTCCCTACCGTGTGATATTTGAGCTCCAATGAGACGGCGATTTCCTTGGCACTGCTGCCGCGCGCATACAGGCGCATAATTTGCAGTTCCCTCGGACTTAAGTCCTCAAATTGCCGCATGGTTCCCATGATTTGCCTGTGTTCCGTTTGTTCCTAGTGCTGTCAGCCGATACAATTACTTCGGTTTCAGAAATTTGTATTGTAAAATCCGAAATAAAGTAAGTCCCTTTTTTTGGGACAAATTGCTAAAACGAGAACCCGCCACCATTTCTGCATTCGCTGGGCGGGCCGATTCCGTCCGCTATGCTCATATGTTTCTCCGGATTTTCGCTGTCAGCAAAGCTGTCGCCAAATTTTTTGCGGTGGGGAACGGCGGCAGCGACTGCGCTGAAGTCTCCGCGGAAATATTTTGGCAATTCTCCGGCGTCACGCCACAATCCGTCGGCAACTTATCATGAACCGAGCTATTTTTCTGGATCGCGACGGCACGCTCATTGTCGAGAAACACTATCTCCACAAGGTAGCGGACGTGGAGATTTTTCCCGGCGCCGGGGCGGCGCTCAAATCACTGCAGGAGGCCGGCTACCTGCTGTTCATCGTCACGAATCAGGCTGGCATCGGGCGCGGCTACTACACGCTGGCCGACGCGGAAAACGTCAACCGCCACGTGGCTGCTGAACTGGCGCGGGCCGGGGTGCAGTTCCGGAAAATCTACATCGCGCCGGAAGCGCCTGATCAACCCAGCCATGGGCGCAAGCCTTCGCCGCAATTTCTTTTCGATGCCCGCGCCGAGTTCCGACTTGACCTCGCCCAGAGTTACATGATTGGAGACAAGTTAATCGATTTGGAATGCGGCTGGAATGCCGGCGTGAAGCGCAGCCTGCTCGTCCGCACCGGTTACGGCGCGGAACTGGAACGTGCGGATGCCGTCAAGCTCGCGCGGGCCGTGGTAGTGGATGGCTTGCCTGCGGCTGCCGAATGGATTCTGCAGCAGCCGGGGGCGCGGGGGTGAGGGTGGTTTTCGTAGCCGGAACTGCGGCCGTCTGCTCTTGCGATTACACGAGCGCTTCCAGAACGTGCGCCAGCTTCTCTGCGGCGGCGCGGCTTTGCTTTTGCAGGTGTAACAGCGCGCTGATTTTTCCGGGCGATTTCAAAATGGTGAGCGCGAGTTTGCGGCCGTCCAGTTTCAGGTTCGGGGTCATGAGCGCATTGAAATCCAGCGGCAAATCTTCGCCTGCCTGATCGAGGATGACGCGCACGGTGGCGCTGGGGATGCCTTGTTCGTTGCAGATACCGCGGATGATCTGCGATTCCATCTCCACGGCATCAGCGGCGGATTGCTGCCAGAGCGACCATTTCTCCGCGGCGGTGGAGGCGACCCGGTCTGCGAAATGAAATTTTCCCGCGCGGGCTCCGGCGTGCACCAGTTTGCCTTTGAGTTTCTCGGTGCCCGCTCCGATTTCGAACACCACCTCGCCGGTAAGGAGTTGCGGGTTCAGGCCGCCAGCGAAGCCGCTGGTGATGACGAGTGCCGGGCGGCTCGCGGCGAGTGCGGCGCGGATGGATGTTTCCGCGTTCGCCCGGCCCATGCCGACGAGGAGGATTTGCGTGCGTGCGGCGGCGGGGGTTTTGCGGAAGCTGGCCGCCTCTTCTTTGACGGCGAAGCAGATCAGCGGGCGCGGTTCGCTGCCAGGTGGCGGGTGGAGCGATGCGTTGTTGGAGTTTGATGGCGTGGTCATTGGTTGGAGCGCGGTTGCAGCGGGCGCGGGCCGCCAGCGCGGAAGCGGTGCTCCCGGGCGCAAATTAAGGCTGCGGCGGATGCCCGGCAAGCGTCGAGTGACAGCGGCGGTTTGGGATCGTTTTTTTCCGGCGGTGCGATAACTTGTGTCGGTGAAGAAGATGATATCACTGGGAATCATATTGTTGTTCGGGGTGGGGGCGACGCTTGTGGGCTGCCAGGCCACGCGGAGCGGCTACGAGTCCGCCCCCTACCAAGTGGTACGCACCGACGGCAAATTTGAATTGCGCGATTACCCGGTGCTCGCGGTGGTGGTGACGCCCATGGCGGCAAGCGGCAATTCGGACGACGGCAGCTTCATGCGCCTGTTCCGCTTCATCACCGGCGCGAACGCAGCAAAACAAAAAATCGCGATGACCACGCCGGTGTTCATGTCCGGCGATGACACCAACCGGATAATGGCTTTCGTGTTGCCGGCGAAACTCAAAGCGGCCACCGCGCCCCAGCCCGCCGATGCTGCCGTGGCGGTCCGGGAATTGCCGGGCGGACGGTTTGCCGTGCTGCGCTTCAGCGGGGGACGGAATACCAAGCGAGAGGTGGCAACGCTGGCACGACTGCGAGCTTGGCTTGCAACGCAAGGTTTGACGGCAGCGGATGCTTCACCGGTGTATGGCTACTTTGACCCGCCGTGGACGCCATCGTTCCTGCGGCGCAACGAAGTGATGTTGCGGATCGCGCCGAAACCGTGATCAGCCTTCAGACAGCGGTTTTTTGGCAGCGCCAGCCCGCCGTTGCCGCAACCAGTTTTTCAAGCCGGAACTGTAGCGGACTTTGGCGCCGACGCCCTTTGCCCGGCGCATGGCGCGGCGCGCCCAGATGAATTCCGGGGCGAGCAGCGCTATCCCACCGGCAATCACCAGTGACCCCGGCCCGGGCAGGAACAGCATCACTCCGCCGATCAGCAAAATCGCGCCGCCGATCAGCGCCATGAAGAATTTTTCATGTGGTCGACTCCTCTGGTTGACGCTCCTGTGGCGTGGCGGTGGCAGCCCTAGACCATTTGCGCCGCAAACCGGCCAGGCGCGTTTGTGTCTCCTTCAACTCCTGTTCCAGAGCCCGCAGTTCGTCCTCCAGCGTGGCCGCACCGGTTTCGCGCTCGTGCCTTCCGTGAACACGTTCCAAGCATCGGCGAAGCAGGCCACGGCTTGCGTCCGTGGGTGGCGATTTTCAGCAGCGCTTCGGCGATGAAGATGCCGAGGATGAGTTTGGCCAGCGCCAGCAGCGTCGCGCCATGTTTCGCCATGATCGCTGCGCTAGTTTCCAATCCGGCCGCCACGCCCGCCAGCACGATCACCGCCACGATGAACTGGTGGAACGGCTTCGACTCGACGAATGATTTGATGTGATGGGTCATGGCCTGGTTGTCGAAAACCCCTCACCCGGCCTGACGGCCACCCTCTCCCCCGTCCGATGGGGAGAAGGCCGGGGTGAGGGGAGATTTGATTTTCTTGGGCCTTGCCAGCGACCACACCATGCTGGTCGCGAGAATCAGCACGATCACGCCGAGCGACAC
>JAFMIX010000282.1 GCA_017853785.1 Verrucomicrobiales bacterium | reverse complement strand
CGACCTCTTGTACCCGAAACAAGCGCGCTACCAGGCTACGCTACGCCCCGAACCAAAAACCGATGACTGGCCGAGTCCGGCAGTCGAGCGGATAATCTGCCCGATTCAGCTTCAAGGGCAAGCTCATTTGTGGCAATCGGCGGATAGTTGACATTTGTTCTGCGTCTCGTCCTCCCGGCTTTTGGCCGCGATGAAATCCACGCATTCTTTCGCGAGGCCGATGGAAAACAAATGACCGCCAGCCAGCCAGCGAGTCCGCCTTGGCCGGCGGCGGGATTTGGAGTGCGCGGGCATGACCGCGCTTAAGGTTCGGCGGGACATGTCCCGCCGGGGAAAAGCGGCGACCTGTCGCCGCAGTCCAAATACGCGAACGCAAAATCTTTGCGCGGGGTTCGGGTGTTTCGTGGTTCAAGCCGCATCGGCTCACGATTCATTTGCCGTCCGTTTTTGGCTGCGTCTGCTTCCGCCAATTGTCCAGCCGCTCCTTGATTTTCTTTTCCACGCCTTGCTCGGTGGGTTCGTAGTAGCGCTTGGCCGCGCCGAGATAGTCCTGCGCCACGAAATGATCTTTGCCGTCGTGCGCGTATTGGTAGCCCTTGCCGTGGCCCAGACGTTCCGCGCCTTTGTAATGGCCGTCGCGCAGGTGTTCGGGCACGGGCAACGTCTTGCCGGAGCGCACGTCTTCGAGCGCGGCATCGATGGCTTTGTAGGCGCTGTTGCTCTTGTTGGCGCAGGCGATGTAAACGGTGGCTTCGGCGATGGGGATGCGGGCCTCGGGCCAGCCGACGAATTCGGCGGCTTGATGCGCGGCGTTGGCGAGCACGAGCGCCATCGGGTCGGCGAGGCCCACGTCTTCGGCGGCGCAGATTATCATGCGGCGGGTGATGAAGCGCGGGTCTTCGCCGGCGTGGATCATCTTGGCGAGCCAGTAGAGCGCGGCGTCGGGGTCGCTGCCGCGCATGGATTTGATGAAGGCGGAAATGGTGTCGTAATGCGCGTCGCCGTCGCCGTCATACACGACGGCCTTTTTCTGGATGCTTTGCTCGGCGACTTCCAGCGTGATGCGGATCGCGCCGTCGGCATCGGGTGGCGTGGTGAGTGCGGCGATTTCGAGCGAGTTCAATGCCTTGCGCGCATCGCCGTCGGAAAGTTTGGCGAGGTGATGCGCGGCTTCTTTTTCAACTTTGATTTTCAGGTAGCCGATGCCGCGGTCGGCATCGATTAGTGCGCGGGAGATCAGCTCGAACAAATCGCCTTCGGACAGCGGGCGCAGCTCGAAGATCTGCGAGCGCGAGACGAGCGGGGCGTTGACGAAAAAGAAAGGGTTGTGCGTGGTCGCGCCGATGAGCCGGATGACGCCGCTCTCGACGTCGGGCAGCAACACGTCTTGCTGCGATTTGTTGAAGCGGTGGATTTCGTCGATAAAGAGGATGGTGCGTTGCCCGGAGTTTTCGAGGCGATTGTGCGCGGCGGCGAGCACGCGGCGCATGTCGGCGACATTGGATTCCACGCCGGAGAGCCGCTCGAATTTGCACTTGGTCTGGCGCGCGATGATCTGCGCGAGCGAGGTCTTGCCAGTGCCGGGCGGGCCGAAGAAGAGGAGCGACTCGATGCGGTCGGCTTCGATGGCGCGGCGCAAAAGCTGGCCAGGCGCGAGGATGTGTTGCTGGCCGACGTATTCGTCGAGGTTGCGGGGGCGCATCCGGGCTGCGAGCGGGGCGTGAGAAGGCGTAGGTGTATCCACGGCGGGAATTGCCGGGGACAGCGTAACGGGGGAAAACAATTCATCGCCAGCCATGAGTGGAAGTTAGCAAGTCTGGGGGCGTTGGCAAAAAAATACCCCGCCATTGCCGTGGGTGATTGTTCCTATGAACATGTTTTGCAACATTTGGCACCGGCGAAATTGATTTCGACTTCCAGTGAAGGCGTGTCGGCTTCAATCGGGCTTGGGCGCCAGGTTCGTAAGAATACGGTTCAAGGACATAATCACGGATCACGAACAGGGCAGGGTAAAAACTGAAATTGTTTTCCAAAGAACGTGCGCGCTTTTAATCGCGTTGCTGTCTAGCACGTATATCGCTCCACTTGCAGTCTTGCACAAGAAATTTTTTGAAACATTTTTTGCGCAATCTTTCGCGGGTGCGGGCCGCCGGCTCAATATTGGGTCTTATCCGGCTTGGCTCTCGACTCGGCGAAGACTTCCAGAGCTTCCCGGTGCAGCAGTTGTTTCATGGGTGATTCGCGGAGGGCGATGGGCTGGGCGACTTCGCGGTAAAGCCGGGTGTCGTCGAATTGGATCTCGGCGGCTTCTTGCTGGGTATTGGCGTAATAAACCTTGCGGCAGCGTGCCCAGTAGATGGCGGCAAGGCACATGGGGCAGGGTTCGCAGCGGTGTAAAGTTCACGGTCGCTGAGCGAGAAGGTTTTCAGCCGGCGGCAGGCGTCGCGGATAGCCGCTACTTCGGCATGGGCTGTGGGATCATTCGTGGAGGTAACTTGATTCCAGCCTCGGCCTACGATTTTGCCGGCTCGCCCGCCGACCGCGCCGAAGGGGCCGCCGTGGTTGGCCCGCATCTTGGTTCGGGCGATTTTAATCGCGGTGCGCATGAAACTGGATTTCAGGGCGAAAGGATTGCTGAAATTCACCGGATGGAAAACCTTTGATTACCCCGTGGCCGGTTCGTTTTTTGGCTCTTGCGCCTCTTTTTTGTTGGGCTAGCTTAGGGTGTGTTTCAGGAGCGTAATGGCAAAATGACCGAGCGGTTTTCCCGCTCGCAGATTTTCCAGGACTACCAGCGGGCCTTCACCGAAGCGACCGGTTTGCCGCTGACTTTGCGGCCGGCGGAGGCTTGGCAGCCGGTGCATCGCGGCCGGAAAAATGAAAATCCTTTCTGCGCGCTCATCGCCAAAGATTCCCGTTCCTGCGCCGCCTGTCTGGAATCACAGCAGAAGCTGGCGATGAAGGCGGGTGCGGAAGAATCCAAGAACGTGACCTGTTTTGCCGGGTTGTGCGATACCGCCGTGCCCGTCCAAGTGGACAGCCAGATTATCGGCTACCTCCAGACCGGCCAGGTGTTGTTGAAGAAACCGACGAAGCAGCAATTCGCCCGCGCCGCCAAGC
>JAFMIX010000281.1 GCA_017853785.1 Verrucomicrobiales bacterium | reverse complement strand
CACCTCGCCGGAGTTGACCGGTCCGGGCCTGCCCGGCGACCGGCGGCATCACCTGTTGCGAACGGATGCTGCCTGTGCGCCGTGTTTTCTCCGCGAGTGTCCCATTGATTTTCGTTGTTTGAACGGAATCAGCGTTCAGCAGGTGGCGGCGGCGGTAGTGGCGGCGGCGCAACCTGACTCCGGCCGCTGAAGTTTGCCCGACTTGCCTTTGCCCATGGGCTGCGGAATACTGCCGGGGTGAAAGCGACCGTTACCCAGTTGACGAATGAGTTGATCGCCTCCTACGCCCGGCATGGCGGCATCAATCACCTCGACGGCAAAAACCTGCCGTCGAAGCGCGCCATCGCTTTCATCACCGTGGATCTGCTGCGGCTGTTATTTCCGGGTTTTTTCGATGAGAAGCTGATCCATTCCTCGGAAGTCAAGGCCGAAACTGCCGTGCTTCTCGATTCTGTGCTCGGCCCGCTCGAAGACGAAATCCGCAAGAGCCTTGAATACAATCCCCCCGCCGACCTCGCCAAGAAAGACATCACTGCTGCCGCGCACACGCTCACCTTGGAATTTCTGGACCGCCTGCCGCATATCCGCGAAATCCTCCAGACTGATGTGGAAGCGGCCTTTGACGGGGATCCTGCCGCCTTGAGCAAGGAAGAGGTCATCGTGGCGTATCCGTTCATCGAGGCCATCGCGGTGCAACGCCTCGCGCATGAGTTGTATCAGCGGAACATCGCGCTGATTCCGCGCATCATGGCCGAATGGGCGCACGCTCGCACCGGCATGGATTTGCATCCCGGTGCCCGGATTGGCACGCATTTCTTCGTAGACCACTGCACCGGCACCGTTGTGGGCGAGACCGCTGTCATCGGCAACCATGTGAAGATGTATCACGGGGTGACGCTCGGGGCGAAGTCCACCTCCGGCGGCCAGCAGTTGCGCGGCAAGAAACGCCATCCCACCATCGAGGACCGAGTCACCATCTATCCCGGCGCGACCATCCTCGGCGGGGAAACTGTCATCGGCGCGGGCAGCACCATCGGCGGCAATGTCTTCATCATGGACAGCGTCGCGCCCAATTCGCTCGTCATCTACGATGGCCTGGATATGCGTGTGTTGAACAAGGCGGAGCGCAGCAAGCCGGCCCCGGAATTCCATATCTGAGCCGCCCCTTTCCCGGCGCAACGCCTTGTTGCTCGGTTTCCTGCCAGTTTTTTATGCGGGGCTGCTGGAAAAATATTTTTCCCTGGGCAGAAGATTTTTCTAGTGGCCCGTCTGCTGCTGTGCAATCTTGCGTCAAGCATGAAGGAGCAGCAACCCATCTGGCTCCCCCGCTCCCGATGTTTCATCGGGTTGGTATGCTGCATTATTTTCCCTGCGCTCCGGGCAGCCGCGCCGCCTGTTGAACAATTGCCCGCCACCGCTACCGGAGCAGAAATTCAACAAGCTCTCGACGCCCTCCCGCCTGAGGGCGGAGAGGTTCGCCTCGCCCCCGGTCGCTATGAAATCAGCCAGCCCCTCGAGCTTAATCGTGACCGGCAGACCCTGCGCGGCAGCGGCCCGGCGACCGTCCTGTCGCTGGCCGCCGGTGCGAACTGTCCCGTCGTGCTCCTTGGCAGCACCGAGGCGAATCCCACCAACCTCGCCAGCGGGCTCCGGCTGGCCGACCTGACGATTGATGGCAACCGCACCCAACAGCAGTTCGAGGCTTGGCAAAGCCCACGCAACACCTCCCATATCCAAAACAACGGCGTGATGGTGCAGGCCGTGACCGATTCTGTGGTGGAGCGCGTGGTGGCCCTGCGCTGTCGGTCCGGCGGGTTGGTCACCGCGAACGGGGTGCGGCGGTTGATCGTCAGTGATTTTGAGGCGTTCGACAATGAGTTCGACGGCCTCGCCTGCTACCTCACCGAAGAAAGCGTCTTCACCCGCATGCATCTGCATGACAACCAAGCCGCCGGCATCTCGCTCGACCTCGCCTTCAATCACAACATCATCAGCGACTCCATCCTGGCGGGCAACGACCTGGGCATCTTCATGCGTTACGCTTCCAGCAACAGGTTTCAGGATCTGATCATCCGCCAGCATCGCAACGACGGCGTCTTCGTGGCGCAGGCCGGTGGCGATACCCCGGATGGCTGGCAGTTCACGCCCGGGGCGGAGTGTGTGAGCAACACCTTCGCCGAAATCGTAGTCAGCGATAATGGCGGTGCCGCCATCCGCGTGAACGATGCTTCCTGCGCGAACAACTCCGTCCGCGACGCTGAGTTCGCCAATAATGCCCGCGGCGGGCTCGTGCAAGCGGCCGCCGGGTTGGTCCAGACCGAGCGGGTGACCGAGCGCTGAATCCGGGCTGGCAACCCGTTGCCGCGCCACGCGGGCCGCGAACTTCACCACCTTTCCCCTTTGCCGCCGCGCTGGATTGCGTTCTCATCTGCGCCGCATGAACCGTCCCCTGCTTATCTTGTTGCTGCTACTCTTGCTCGGCGGGTTGGGCTACTGGCAGCGGGAAAAACTCGGCAGCTTCATGGCCGGTTTCGGCTTTGGCCGGTCCGCCGCCGGGGCGTCCGGGAATTCTGCCGGCGGTGGCAAGAAACCCGCCGCGCCCCCGCCCGAAATCAAGGGCGTCCGCGTCATCGGGATCGTCAACTCCACCCGTTCTTCCGCCGTGCTGGATGTCTGCGGGAAACTTTACACGGTCATGGTCGGGGATGAATTTCCGCTCGCGCTCGCCCGCAACGCCGAGCCGCAACGGGTCCGGTGCGAGGAGATCAGCGGGCTGGTGCTGACGCTGTTTTTTCCGGCAAACTCCAACCGGATGCAACTGGCGTTGTGGAAATAAGCCGCCTTCCTTTGGGCCGGATCACGGATTCGGCGGTAACATCAGGTAGTTGCGGATCAGGTCGCCGAGGTCGGGGTTCACTTCAAATATCCAGGGCTGGCCTTCGAGGGTGATGGCGCCGTAGGGCGGTCGGCCGGGCGTGGCACCGCTGAAATCGAGCGAGTAATCGTTGGTCTGGCCGTCGCGTTTGACGGTGAGCTTCAGGATCACCGGGTCGTTGGTGAAACCGTAATCGCTCCGCGCCGCTGCGCCGCGACCCATTCAAGCGTCGGCAGTGAGTTCGCCG
>JAFMIX010000028.1 GCA_017853785.1 Verrucomicrobiales bacterium | reverse complement strand
AGCGCACCACCATGTGGGTGATGATCCTCATCGGCATCTTCTACGTCTTCCCGCCCGTGTTTGGCGTGATGGGCCGCAACCTGTTTCCCGGGCTTTACGAAGGCATCGGAGCGAAAGGCACGGACAAGATCGTCCTCGAACTCCCACGCCTGCTTAATGAGAAATACGAGCCGCTTGGCTCGATCCTTTCCGGCATCACTTGCGCCGGTGCGTTTGCGGCGTTCATGAGCACGTTCAGCGGCTTGCTCGTCTCCATGACCGGTGCGATGGCTCACGACGTTTACGGCCGGATGCTGCGGCCCAAGTCCACGCCCGAGCAGCGCATGAGGATGTTCAAGATCTTCGCCATCGTCATCGGCGGCGTGGCGATGTTGCTCGGCTCGCAGGTGGAGGCGTTGGAGATCAACTTTATGGTCGGTCAGGCCTTCGCCATCGCGGCGGCGAGCTATTTCCCGCTGCTGTTCATGGCCGTCTGGTGGCGCAAGCTTACAATGAAAGGCGCGGCCATCGGCATGTTGACGGGCGGCATGAGCGCGGTGATTGCGATCTCGCTCTCCAGCTTCAGCACCTTGGCGGCGACGCCCGGCAAGACCGGCGAGATGTTCGGGATGTTCAAGCCGTTGAACGAATACTGGGCGCATCATCCGCTGTTGCGCATCCTGTGCGATCAGCCCGCCATCTGGGCCGTGCCGGTGGCGATCGGCCTGATGATAGTCATCTCAAAGCTCACGCAGAGAGAAGTGCCTTCTGACATCCGGATGAAGATGCTGGTGTTGCATGCGCCCGAGAAGCTGGGGCTGAAGCAGGAATACATTCAGGAACATCAGCATGGGCATTGACCCGTAGCGTAAGCAGCGCCAGTCTTGGGTAGCAAGTTTGCCGGGGTTTCCCCGATTGACACTGTGCCGCCCGGTTTGCAAACCTCTGCCCCCATGAAATCAATGATTAATCTCCTCGCTCTCGCCACCCTCAGTTTTGCTGCCGCGCTTCTGGCGCAGCCCAACACTTCGGCAGTGGCTGCGACCGCCGGTGAATACCGCCTCAATGTGGCCACCGTCCCCGTGGCGCGCACCGGCGGCATCACCAATCGCCAGGCACTTGTCCTGCAGCGCGCCAAAGACGCGCCCGGCGAGTACGATGTCGAGTTCATTGGCGATTCCATCACGCAAGGTTGGGAGGGTGTGGGTAAGAACGTCTGGGCCAAGCTCGGCGAGAAATACAAGGTCATCAACTTCGGCGTCGGCGGCGACCGCACCGAGCACGTCCTCTGGCGCTTTGAGCAGGGGCAACTCACCGGCATCAAAGCCAAGGCCGCCGTGGTGATGATCGGCACGAACAATTCCAACAAGAACAGGGACGGCAGCGATCAATACTCCGAGTTGGACATCGTCGAGGGCGTCACCGCCATCGTAAACCAGATCCGCACGCGCCAATCGGAGACCAAGATCATTCTTTGCGCTATTTTCCCCCGCAGCCCCGGCTTCAGCGCGCAGCGCGGGCGGTTGTGCCAGATCAATCAGGCCCTCGCCAAGCTCGACGACGGCAAGAACATCTTCTTCCTCGATTTCGGTGCGCAGTTCATCGAGAAGGACGGCACGCTCCCCAAATCCATCATGCCGGACGCACTGCACCCCAACGAGGCTGGTTACAAGATCTGGGCCGCAGCCATCGAGCCCAAGCTGAAGGAAATCGTGGGGAAATAAACGAACGCTTTACCGCCACCGCCGGGTCAAAAGCCCGGTGTTTTTTCTTTTCGCCCGCCCAAAACCTCCGTCACCGACTCGCGCAAAGCTGAAACCATCCGCCTCACTTCTGCTGGCGTCGTGCAATACGGCGGCATTAGCACGATGACGTTCCCGACGGGTCGCGTCAGCACGCCGCGCCGCGCCATCGCCTCGCACACGCGGATGCCCGCGCGCTCGCGCAACGCGAACGGCTCGCGCGTACACCAGTTGCGCACCAACTCCACGCCGGCGACGAGTCCCGCACGGCGGATGTCGCCGACGTTGGGTAGTGCCCAGAGCGACTGGAGTTTTTGGGCAAAATTGGTTTCGAGTTTCACGCGCGTAATCTTGCTCACCTGACTTTGTAAAATCTCCAGGCTCGCCAGCGCCGCACTCGCGCCGAGTTGATTGCCGGTGAAGCTGTGGCCGTGGAAGAACGTCTTGAACTCCTCGTATTCGCCGAGGAACGCATCGAACACGCGCTGGGTTGTCAGGGTCGCCGCCATCGGCAGGTAGCCGCCGGTCAGGCCTTTGGCAAGGCACAGGAAATCCGGCGGCACGCCTTCGCGTTGACTGGCGAAGTGCTTGCCGGTGCGACCGAAACCGGTCATCACTTCATCCGCGATGAGCAATGCGCCGTGCGCGCGCGCGATGTCAGTCACGCGTTTCAGCCAGCGGGCGGGCTGCGGGATCATGCCCGCCGCGCCTTGCAAAAGCGGCTCGTAGACGAACGCGGCGTAGGGATTTCCGCGTTTTTTCTGCGCGAAAAACTTTTGCTCCACTTTGCCGACGCATTCCCAGTTGCACTTGCGATACTCGCGGGCGTCGGCGCGCTCGGGCTTCGCGCGGTTGAACGGACAGCGATAGCAGTAAGGCGACATGACCTTGTCAGTCTTGAACAGCATCCCGCCGTAAGCTTTGTGAAACTGGTCGATGTGCCCGAGCGAGACGGCACCGATGGTGTCGCCGTGATACGCGCCGTCGAGCGAGAGAAAGCGTGGCTTGGTTTTCGGTCCGCGCGAGCGGCGGGTGAATTCGTGAGCCAGCTTCAGGGCGACTTCCAGCGCGGTCGAGCCGTCGTCGCTGAAGAAAACTTTGTTCAACGGCTTCCCCGCGAGATTCACAAGACGTGCGGCCAGCAAACTCGCCGGTTCATTCGCGAAACCCAGCGCCGAACTGTGCGAAATCTTCCGTAACTGCCGCGCGATGGCGGCGTTGATCTTGGGATGCTGATGGCCGTGCAGGTTGGTCCAGATGGATGCATTGGCGTCGAGGTATTTTCGGCCGTGGACGTCGCGCAAGACCGCACCCTTGCCGGACGTGATGACGATGGGCTCGCGGCGCAGCCAGTCGCGCATCTGCGTGAACGGATGCCAGACGTGTGCGCGGTCGAGTTTCGCGAGGGTGTTCACGGCGCTTTCAGATTTGAGATTCCAGATTTCAAATCCCCCAGCGCTCGCGTGAGAGTGGCGACATCATCGCTTGTGTGCGCGGCGGTGAGCGTCACGCGCAGCCGCGCCGCGCCGCGCGCGACGGTCGGGTAGCGGATGGCGGGGACGAACAAGCCTTGCTCGCGGAGTTTTGTCGCGGCGGCTACGGCGGCGGATTCGTCGCCAAGGATAAGCGGGATGATGGGGCTTTCGATTGCGGATTGCGGATTGCGGATTGCGAATTTGAATTCAACGGCGCGCTGCCAGAGTTGTTCGTTGAGCGTTTTCCCTTCGGCGGATTGAACGAGCTTGATAGCCGCGGTCGCCGCCGCCGCTGCTGCGGGGACGGGCGCGGTGCTGAAGATGAAGCTGCGCGCGCGGTTCACGAGGTAATCCACCAGCATGCGACTGCCGCAGACGTAACCGCCGCTCGCACCGAGTGCCTTGCCGAGCGTGCCCATTTGGATCTCGATGCGGTCGCTCACGCCGAGCGCCTCGGCTAGGCCGCGACGGTTCGGGCCGTAAAGGCCGGTAGCGTGGGCTTCGTCCACCATGAGCCACGCGCCGTATTTTTCCTTGAGCGCGACAATTTCACGGAGCGGGGCGGCGTCGCCGTCCATGCTGAAGATAGATTCGGTGACGACGAGAGTTTGTCCGGCAGTTTTGTTTTCGGAGGCCCAGCGCAATTTTTCTTCGAGGTCGGCGAGGTGGTTGTGGGCGAAGACACGGAGTTTTGCGCCGCCCAACTTGGCGGCGTCCACAATGCAGGCGTGGACCAGTTTATCCACGATGATGATGTCGTCCTTGCCGAGCAGCGCGGTGATGGTGCCGAGCGCGGCGGCGTAGCCGGTGGAAAACGTGAGCGCGGCTTCCGTGCCTTTGAACGCGGCGATAGCTTCCTCCAGTTCGTGAAATGGTGCGAGCGAACCGCAAATCAATCGCGACGCGCCCGCGCCGGCGCCGAAATCTCGCGCGGCCTTGGCGGCGGCTTCGACGAGCGCGGGATGTTTGGCAAGGGCGAGGTAGTCGTTGGAAGAAAAGTTCAGCAGTTCGCGTCCGGCGATTTCAATCTGCCGCCCCTGCGGGGAAGCCACGCGGCGCAGTTCGCGGTGCAAGCCGGCGACGCGGAGGGCGTCGAGGCGATGCTGGATTTCAGCGGCGAACAGATTCATTCCAACCACAGGTAAACACAGATGCACACAGATGGAAAGCCGGCGCGGGGGACTACGATTTGGGTGCGATGGCCCAATGGCCGCCGATCATGCTGGCGGTGACGGCGCGGCCGTGGTTGATGATGGCGTCATGCACGCCAGCAGTGTCACCGGTGTAGGGCAGGGCGATGAGGTCGGCGTAGGCGCGGGGGGTGAGTTCGCCGAGCTTGCCGGCAAGACCGAGGGCGCGGGCGCCGTTGACGGTGGCGAGGCGCAAGATGGCGCGGGCGGCGATGCGGGGATTCTTCCGGGCGAAGGAACGCAGCTCCGAAAACAGGTTCAATTCCAAGGGCTGCTTCCGTTTGGGTTCGAGGCTCGCAAGGCTGTCGGTGCCGAGGCAGACGTTGACGCCGGCAGCGGTCAGGGCGGCGAAGGGAAATTTCGGGTGCCCGAAGAAGCTGTGGCTGCGCGGGCAATGGACAACGCTCGCGCCGCGACGCGCCAGCCGGGCGGCATCGCCCGGTGCAAGGCAGTTGGCGTGGACGGCCAAAAAGTTTTTGCCGAGCAAGCCGGCACGGTCCAGATGCTGGATGGGGGAGCCGAGGCCGCAGTCGGAAGCGTTGCGGTCATTGAGGCGCAACCAGTCGAACATCCTGCCGCGTGCATGCATGAACATCTCAAATTCCTCCGGTGATTCGGCGACGTGGGTGGTGATGCGCCAGCGGCGGCGGCGGGCGGCTTGGGCGCTGCGGCGGAGGAGTTCGGGGGTGGTGGAGTAGGGGGCGTGCGGAGAAAGTCCGGCGCGCCGGTGGAAATTTTTTGGCAGCGCCGCGATTTTTTCCGCGGCTTCCTGGATGATGGCCTGCGGGGCACGGCGGGCTTTGATGCCGGTCATCTCGAGGAAGGAAATGATTCGCAGGGGAGTGGCTTCCCAAGCAGCGGGCAGCAGTTGGGGCAAGGCTTCGATGTCGGCCACGGTGGTGGTGCCGGTGCGGAGGAGCATCGCGGCGCCGCACCGCCAGTCGGCGGCAAATTCGGCATCGGAGCGGGTGCCTTTGGCGGCGACGATAAGCTTGAGCCAGTCGGTGAAGTGCCGGGGTGGCACGAATTCGCCGGCCATGCCGGTGTAATCGAGGTGGCAATGGGCGTTGACGAGGCCGGGCAGGAGAACGACGTCCCCGAGGTCGGTGGCGCGCTGGCGTTCGGCGGCGGAGAACTGCCGCCACGCGCCGACGGCGACGATGCGTTGGCCGGAGATTTTTACCGCGCCGTCAGCGATGGGCGGGCGGCTGACTGGGGCGACGCAGCGGGCGCGGAGGAGTTGGGGGGATTTGGTTGATAGTTGATAGTCAGACGCGGCGGTCATGATTTTCGCTATCAACTATCAACTTGGAATGATTGACTAAACTCCCGCGGCGCGGCGGACGCTCTTGAGCTTGGCGGCGTCCTTATGCTTGTGGGTTTTGCGCTTGTTGTGGCGCTTGCGGATCTGTTGCTCGATTTTTTTCACGGCCAGGTCGATGGCGGCGTAAAGATCGGCTTCGCGGTCTTCGGCGAAGAGATCCGGGCCGCGCACGGCGAGGCGGAGGGAGCAACTGAACTGACGTTCGGGCGCGCGGTCATTGTCGCGTTCGAGGGTGACGCGGGCGTTGATGGCGAAGCGGTCAAAATGTTCGAGCTTGTCCAGTTTGTCGAGGATGTGGTCCTCGATGGCTTTGGTCAGCGTCACGTTGTGAGTGGAGAGGATAAGTTTCATGGTTAGAGTTTGACTCCGGTCTCTGAAAAAATCCAGCGAAACCTGCGCGCGCCAGAATTCGGATTTGGAATTCTCGTTGGTAAGCGCTCTGCTAAGTAGGGGCTGCGCATGGCGGGACTGACCGGTTGGCTTGTTCAAGATGAAGCGGAATTCCGTGGACCTTGCCGTTCTGCGGCGGGGCGTGACCTTCAACGTCTACGGCAATTCGCGCGGCGCGGAGCGGATTTTTCCCTTCGACCTCGTGCCCGCATCATCCCGGCGAAGGAGTGGGAATTGATCGAGTGCGGTCTTGTGCCGCAGATCACGGCACTGGATTTGTTTCTTTACGACATCTACCACGACCAGCGTATCCTGAAGGACGGCGTGATGCCGGCCATTTCGTCCAGCAGGGGGAATAGTAGCAGCAAATCAAGTTAGAAAAGTTGCCGGCGCCTCAAGGGTAGGGTTGCCGTGCCCGGTCCGATATTATTAAGCTGTGGCATGAATAAAGCGAACTCGCCTGCGTCCCGCGAGCCCCTGATCGCCCATATCAACGTCAAGCTGGCGTTGCTGGGCTGCCCCGCCGTCAAGACTGGTCCCGGTGCGGAAACCTCCGAAACCCTCACTGCTCTTGCCGCGCTGTATCAGGAAAAAGATCGCCTGCTGGGGCAATATCTTTGTCCTGTGGACCAGCGCATTCAGACGTTTCTCTACGATTATCTTGAGGACGCGCCGGTCGCGCGGTTGCCGCTGCGGACGTTCACGCTCGATCGCGCCGGACTGGCGCGCGTGCTGTCTTTGCCGGTGGACCGGGACGAGTTTTCCAGCGACATCATCACATCGTATCGCGTGAAGCAGGGCGTGCTGCACAATCCCAAGAGCGACCGCCGCACGACGGCGGGGATTTTCCACGTCACGGAAGGCGGACTGCCGATTCCCGATGATAAGATGGGCGTGCCGAAGATCACGTTTGCCAGGATGCTGGGCTTCGCGCTCCAACCGCCGCGCGAGCTGCTGCAATTACCCTTCACCGCCACCCAGCCGCAGCCGGCGGAATGTTATGTGTCGTTGTTGTTGCGCCCACTGGTGTGCCCGGCCATCCCGGGCTTCACGCCGGAGAAGCGGATGGAAGTCCGCTTTTTCGCGCCAGGCAACATGGTGAGCAATCTTGATTTCGTCGAGAGCATCTTCGGCAACGCGGGCGATCCGCTATTGCCGGAGAACGACTCCGCGCTCGATACGGAACATTGGACCGGTCACACCGGCTGCGTCATCCTTGCGCCGCACCTCGTGCGCGTGACGAAGAAAGACGCCGGGCTGCCGCATTTTGACAAAGCCACGGAACGCCAGCGTCGCGACGGCATGTGCTGGAAGAAGGATGACGAGCTGTACAATAACGGTGGCGCGTTCAAGCTGACCTGCCGCGATGAATCAGGCGTGATCGTCACCATCATTGCCGACAACTATTTCGGCTACTGCAAAAAAGAGGTCAAGACACAGATCAGCTACGCCGCGAACCTCTATGGTAACTGCGAGGAGGAACATGCGGGTGGCGCACTCGTTTTTCCCGCCTACGATCTCGGCGAGGAATTTGCCGGCGACACGCACGTGCGCCAGCGCGGTCACACCTTCAAGAAGGTCGCCAAGCTTTACGCTGACTTGATGGATGTGAAGCCCGAGGGCTACGGCGTGGATAAAAAATTCCCGGACATCCTCTACGTCCCGGAAACCGCCCGGTTCGATCTGCACGCCCAACGCGTGACATGGAAGAACGACACTGGCGAGCACAGCATCAAGCTCTTGCCGACCCAGACTTATGTGCGTCCATCCGGCTACCGGGTACGTATGGAAAAGCCACCCGGGCCAAACCGTACCTGGCGGCTTGTGGGCGTGGCGGGTGAAGGCATCGTCTGCCACAAGCCCTGCACGGTCAGCGGCGGCGGCAAGTCGGAGATTTCCAAGCCCATCACCGATGCGATTCTCACCGGCCCGGTGTTCGTGGCGGATTTGAAGGGCGATATGGACAAGGTCGCAAAGCTCACCAATCGCGATTACTCCGACCGCTTTCTCGACAAGGGCAAGGTGGACCAGCGCGCCGTGCTCGCGCCGGAACGCTCGCTCGGGTCGGTGATCAAGCTGTTGTCGCCGGATGAGCGCGATTTCACGCCGGAATACAACAAGTGGCTCGCGAGCGTGCCGCAATACATCAAGGAACTCGTATTTGTCGTGAAGCGTTGCTACAAGCCCGAGTGGGGTGAACACTGGCGTGAACACTTCAGCGTGGACATCATCAACGGCACGCCCGGCAACGAGCTGAAGTGTGATAATCGCACGCTCGTGACCACGCGGTTGCGCGTGGGTTTTGATGACGACGGCGCGTGGCGGACGTTCGGGCTGCGCAAGGATTTTTATCCGGCGGTGAAAATCCAGGCCGAGGACGACATCACGGCATCGGTCGTCGTGCCGAGTCGCACCGCGAAGCATTTGCCCGAATCGTGCCAGACGGCGTCGGTGAAGTTTGTCGAGAATTGCGAGAAGCGTTTGTTCCAGCGGCCGGACGACGCCATCCATCGCGGCTATGACAAGCTGACCGAGAAGGATTTTTCCCGCTCGGACAACTTTTTTTCTAATTACGAACCGCTCAAGGCTGCGAGCGCGAAGGACTTGGTCGAGGACGCCATCGCGTTCAACCAATACACCGAGCCGATGCAGCAGGTCATCCGCGAAGTCGCGGCGGGCGACGGGCCGGGCTATTTTGTGACGACTGCGCATCCGCGCCTCGTGGACGGCAAGCCGACCAAAAACCCGCGTTACCTGCAGATCCGGCCCGACCTGCTGACCCCGCGCGAGGTGCACCTTGCGCAAATGGCCACGCGCCTGCGCCGGCAGATCCCCGTGGGCGAGCCGGTGCTGAATCCGGTGACCACCGTGTTGCCGGGCCGCCGCAACAATCCCCCCGATACCGGCATCCGCCCGCTCGCGTGCTACAACCCGATCCATTTCATGGAACTGCCGGAGCTGTTCATGGAATTCATCTGCAGCATGACCGGCAAATCGCCTTCGACGACGGGCGCGGGCTCGGAAGGCGCCTTGACCAAAGGGCCGTTCAACGCGCTGCCGCCGATCATCGACCTGAACAACGCGCTCGTGTCATTCCTGCTCGCGGGGCACCATGGCTTCGTTACCGCCGCCGGTTATGTCGGGCCCAAATTCCGCGTGGATCACGACATCAGCCTGCTCGTGCCGGAAGTCTGGTGCCATCTCAACCCGCCGGAACGCGAGCCGCAATTTCTCATCGCCAATCACTACCTCGACAAGTGCGAGGACTTCACGCACAAGGGCAAGAAAGTCCTCGCCAGCCGCCTCGGCTACCGCATCAACATGCGCTTCGTGCACCACTTCTTCGGGCGCGTGTTCAACCACCCGCACGCCGTCTTCACCGACGCGATGCTCAAGCCCGAGTTGCAGGACCTGGAAGTGTTCGTGGACGGCATGGACAACATCGTGGCCACGCAGAAGCGCGTGGCGCAGCAGTATTTCAACGACGGCAGCGTGGCGCAGGCGTGTCCGCCGTTGCAGGCGCTGCTGCACATCATGCTGCACGACCAGTGGAACCGCAAAGGGCTGGACCACTCCGACGTGCGCGCGATGTTCACGCGCGAAAACCTGCTCGCGAGCGACTGGTATGCGGCGCGGCTGAAGGCGAAACAAGCGATCGATTGCAAGCTTTGGCAGCGGCACATCGACTATCTGGAAAAATTTTCCAAACGCGCCAGCCACGCCGATGAGGCGGCCCGGCTCGACATAGCGGGCCGGTTGTCCCGCGCCCGGAAAAGACTTGCGGCGGTCGAATCGGCTACCTACCTGACGGCGTTGAACGGCGCGCTCGGCGCGGAGCCGATCGCGGGCTACCGTTGACGCCGCGCCAAGCACCATCCGTTCGCGCGCGCAGTCGCGCTGGCATGGCAATTGCTAAATGATGGCCGCGCCGGCGCAGGACAGCACAAAACGTCGGGTTTTAAGCGGCAAAACCTAGAAACGATTGCGCGCACGTAAATCAAAATAACCGCATTGGCTAAAAATGGCCCGCCGGGGCTGCAATTGGGGGAGGGCACGCAGAACGGTTTTTTTGACGAGATGTTCGGCGCCGGGGCGGAAGTCTCGCCGCATTACCACAAGCTGCGGGACGCCTTCGCCGGCATCACCCCGGAGGATTTCACCGCCAAGCGCAATTCCGTGGATCTCGCCTTCCTGTGGCAGGGCGTCACCTTCAATGTCTACGGCGATTCGCGCGGGCAGGAGCGGGTGTTTCCGTTCGACCTCGTGCCGCGCATCATCCCGGCGAAGGAATGGGAGTTCATGGTGTTCCGGCAGGAGAATCCCAATTCCATGATCTCCTCCATCTGCCAGGCGCGCGAAAAGCCCGCATGGTGCGCGACCAGATCACCGTCGAGATGTAGGAGGAGTTGAACCGGCTTTATCTGTTCATGGTCTCCCCGCTGGCGCGGCAGCTTTGGCTGGACAGCGCGCCGGACTTATTCAACCAGCTCAAGACCAGTTCACTGCAACTTGTCGGCCTTGGCCACGCCACGCAGATCCGCAACGAAGGCTGGTGGTTCTGCGAGGTCGGGCGCTTCATCGAGCGCGCCGACAAGACCTCGCGCATTCTCGACCTCCGCCATCACACGCTGCCGCCGCGCGGCGTGCCCCGGGCGGTGAATCAGACCGACACGTTGGAATGGGCGGCGGTGTTGCGCTCGTGCAGTGGTTGGGACGCTTACAAGTCGATTTACGGCGCGGAGGTGCATCCCCGGCACGTGGCGGAGTTTCTGTTGCTCAACAAAGACTTTCCGCGCTCCATCCGCTTCTGCGTGGAGCAGCTCGACAATGCCCTCCGCCAGATCTCCGGCGTGGCCGGGCGCAGCTTCTCGAATGAGGCGGAAAACTTTGCGGGCGGCTCGTCGCGGAGTTGCAGTTCGCGACCATCGAGGAGGTTTTTGAACATGGCTTGCACGATTACATCGACCAGTTACAACTCAAACTCAATCGCGTGGGCGACGCGCTTTTTCAGGTTTACATCTTCCAGACATACGCGCCTGACGGCGAGACCCATCTCGTGCAACAGGAGGAGCAGCGGCAACCGTGAATATACGCTCGCCGCTGAAAGGCCCTTTTGCTAACTCCAACCGCTCATGAAATGGGACATCGTCCATCGCACGCACTACCCCTACGCCTCGCCGGTGCGCGAAAGGCACAACGAGGTGCATCTGCAGCCGTTGTCCAACGAGCAGCAGACGGTCGATTCCTTTCTGCCGAAATTCCTGCCCGCCGCGCGACGCCCGGACCGTCAGCGGGGAAAAAATTCCCGAGGTGCTGAAGGTCGGGCGGTGTTACAACTTCATCCAGCCCAGCCATTACGTGGATACCTCCCCGGAAGTCTGGCGGCGGCCGTAGATGCCATCGGCGACGAGCGCGACGTTTGGCAGCAATCCCTGCGGCTCATGGCCTTTGTCCACGCGCACCTGCAATATCAGAGCAAGTCCACACTCACACCCGCGAAGTGCTTGCCCAGCGGCGCGGCGTTTGCCAAGATTTCGCACACGTGATGTTGAGCTTGTGCCGATCAATGAAGATTCCCGCGCTCTACGTCAGCGGTTATCCCGCCACGGAAACTGCCAGCGCCACGCACGCGTGGACGGAAGTTTTCATGCCTGATCATGGCTGGCAGCCGATCGATCCCACCCACAACTGCCAGCCCGGCGAAACCTACGTAAAAATCGCCGTCGGACGTGACTATGCCGATGTCGCTCCCGTGCGCGGGACTTACAAAGGCACGACTAAACGCACGATGGAAGTGAGCGTACGCATCGAGCCTTTGCTGGGCTGATCCAAATCCGCACTTTTCAAACGGGGTCGTTTTGCTAGGCTCGCCGTCCATTTTATGGCGTTAATCGTCCAAAAATACGGCGGCACTTCGGTGGGCAACACCGACCGCATCAAGAATGTCGCCCGGCGCGTGGCCGAATACACCAAGCGCGGCGATCAAGTTGTCGTCGTTGTCTCTGCCATGAGCGGCGTGACCGATGGCCTCATCAAGCTCGCCAAGGACATCGTGCCGCTACCCAGCGAGCGCGAGATGGACATGCTTCTCGCCACCGGCGAGCAACAGACCATCGCGCTCACGGCCATCGCGCTGCACGCGCTCGGCATCAACGCCGTCTCCATGACCGGCGCGCAGGCAGGCATAGTAACCGACGGTGTTCACACCAAGGCCAAAATCCACAACATCACGCCCAAGGAAGTCCACACCAAGCTCGATGCGGGCAACGTCGTGATTGTGGCTGGCTTTCAGGGGCAGACGATGGAAGGACAGATCACCACGCTCGGCCGCGGCGGTTCGGATTTGACGGCCATCGCGCTCGCCGCCGCGCTCAAGGCCGACCTTTGCCAGATTTACACGGACGTGGACGGCGTCTATACCGCCGACCCGCGCATCGTGCCGACCGCGAAGAAGCTGCAGGAGATCTCTTACGACGAGATGCTGGAACTCGCCAGCCTCGGCGCGAAGGTGATGCAGAGCCGCTCGGTGGAATTCGCCAAGAAATTCGGCGTGGTGTTTGAAGTCCGCAGCAGTTTGAACGATAACCCCGGAACGATTGTGAAAGAAGAAACGAAAAGCATGGAAGGCGTCGTCGTGCGCGGCGTCGCGCTCGACAAAAATCAAGCCAAGGTCACGCTCGTGGCCGTACCGGACAAGCCCGGCGTGGCTGCGCGCATCTTCAAGGCGCTCGGCGACGCGACCGTGAACGTGGACATGATCATCCAGAACATCAGCCACGGCGCGGGCACGCCGTCCACCGATATTTCGTTCACCGCCGACAAGCCAGACCTGCTCAAGGCGCAGAAGGTCATCGCGGGTTTGCAAAAGGAAATCGGCTTCCGCGAAGTGCTGACCGACGAAAACATAGGCAAGCTCTCCATCGTGGGTGTGGGCATGAAGAGCCACACCGGCGTGGCGGGCAAGATGTTTGAAGTGCTCGCCAAGGAGGGCGTGAATATCGGGATGATCTCCACCAGCGAAATCAAGATCTCCGTTGTCATCGATCTTGCGAAGGGGGCGCAAGCCACCAAGGCCGTGCACGAGGCGTTCATCGGCTAATTATTTCAAACAACAAGAAACCCCGGAAGGCCTTGCAGCTTTCCGGGGTTTTGATTTGAAAGGTTCAGCTTACTTCAGCTTGGCGAGGACTTCCTTCACGGCGGCGAAGTTCGGCAGGTCTTTGACGTGGCCGGTCTGTTCGCTGTATTGCACCACGCCGGCCTTGTCCACGACGAACGCCGCGCGGGCGCTGGTGGAGCCGAAGCCGGCGATGAGGCCGCCGAGGTCTTCGATCAGCACGCCGTAAGCCTTGGCGGTGGTCCGGTTCAAGTCGCTGGCGATGGTGATGCCGATTTTTTCCTTTTGCGCCCAAGCTTCCTGCGCGAACGGGCTGTCCACGCTGATGGCGATGACGTCCGCGTTCAGCCCGGAGTAGGCGGAAAGGCCGGCAGTGATGTCGCACATTTCCGTGGTGCAGACGCCGGTGAAGGCCAGCGGGAAGAACAGGATGACGGTGTTCTTCTTGCCGAAGTTGTTGGAGAGCTTCACGTCTACGAGGCCGGAGGCCTGTTTGGATTTGAGGGTGAAGTCAGGGGCTTTGGATCCGATTGCGATTGCCATAATATTTTCGATTTCTTAGATAATTAGCGGTGATTTAATGAACTTGAACTGCGAGCAGACTTTATACGTCTGGCACGGGCGGCTGTCAAACTGTG
>JAFMIX010000027.1 GCA_017853785.1 Verrucomicrobiales bacterium | reverse complement strand
GGACTTGCAACTGAAACCCTACCGTTGAAACGGGGGGGGTGAACCGCATCGGCCGGTCTTCGCAGAACGACTTCCAGATCCGGCACGACTCCATTTCGCGGTTTCACTGCGAGGTGGAGGTGAAGGAGCACGGGATGCTCGTCCGGGATTTGGATTCCAGCAACGGCGACTTCGTGGGCGAGGAGCAGATCGCCAAGGCGGACTTGACCGGCGGTCAGTTCCTGCGTCTTGGCGATGTGCGCGTGGAGGTGCAGGCCGCGCCCGAGCCGCCTGACCCCGAGTCGTTGCCGAAGTGCGTCAATCATCCTGATTACCCCGCCAGCATGAAATGCGCGCAATGCGGGCGGCTGCTCTGCGGGCCGTGCATCCACATCCTGAAACTGGCCGGGGATCGCACCCACAAGTTGTGTCCCGCGTGCAGCGGCCATTGCGAACCCCTGGCCGGCATGAACCGCCACCAAAAGGGCCTGTTGGGAAATCTCATGGGCAAACTGTTCAAGTGTTGAAAAATTTCCCGGCTCGCTTCCGCCGCTGTAACTCCGTATCTTTTTCGCCATGTTCGAAATCGTCAAAGGCCAGCTCGAAACCGCCGCGCAGAAACTCACCCACCTGCGGAGGTTTCTTTGACGTCGCCAATGCGCAGAAACGTCAGGGCGAAATCACGGCCCTGATGGCCGCCGAAAGTTTCTGGAACAACCGCGAGGCGGCCCAGAAAATCATCGATGAGGCCAACGCCCTCCGGGGCAAGATCGAGCCGCTGCTCAAGGCCGAGAAGCAGCTCGAGGACTTCCGCGTGATGGTGGAACTGGGCGAGACCGAGTCGCCCGCCTCGCAGGCGGCAATTGACGCGGAACTCACGCGCGACCTCGCCAAATTTTTCGCGGAACTCGAAGCCACCGAGTTGCGCGTCTTTCTCACCGGCCCGCACGACAAGAAGAATTGCATCTTCACCATCAACTCCGGCGCGGGCGGCACGGAATCGCAGGATTGGGCGGAGATGCTTTCGCGGATGTACGCGCGCTGGGCGGAATTGCGCGGCTGGGAGGTGGAGGTCACCGATGCGCTCCCCGGCGAAACCGCCGGCCTCAAGAGCGTGACCATGCTCATCAAGGGCGAGAACGCCTACGGATTTTGCAAGGCCGAGCGCGGCGTGCATCGCTTGGTGCGCATCTCGCCGTTCGATTCCAACAAGCGCCGCCATACCAGTTTCGCCAGCGTTGACACCATTGCGGAGATCGAGGAGAGCGATGGGGAGATCAGCATCCCGCCGAATGAGTTCAAGGTGGACACCTTCCGCTCCGGTGGCAAAGGCGGCCAGAACGTGAACAAGGTCGAAACTGCCGTGCGCATCACGCACATCCCCACCGGCCTCGTGGTCGCGTCGCAGGCGCAGCGCTCGCAGCATCAGAACCGCGCCACGGCGATGAACCTGTTGCTCTCGCGCATCTTCGCGCAGCGCGTGGACGCGGCCAAGGCGGAGATGGAGCGTTTCTACGGTGAGAAGGGCAGCGTTTCTTGGGGTAACCAGATTCGCAGCTACGTGTTCCAGCCGTATCGCATGGTGAAGGATTTGCGCACCGGCGTGGAAACAAGCGATGTGCAGGGCGTGATGGATGGCAACCTCGATGCGTTCGTGAACGGCTGGCTGCGCGCCGGCTGCCCGCTCAAGCGCATCCAGGGCATCAAGGACGACGAGGAATAGCCGCAGAGGCGCAGAGGCACGGAGAGTCAAAGGACATAGCGTTTCAAACCGTCTTTCAAAAGACGTGAATTAAAATTTAGCAGCAACCCCCGGTGTTTGCCGGTCAGTTTGAGATAGGTGAGTATCTATGCTTCAAAAATGGGGTCAAACCGCTCCACGCTATTCAGTTCGATTACCACCGCATTTTCCACCAGAAAATCCAACCGGTGCTCGCCAATGAGTTGGCCTTTATAAGCAACCGGAATCACCAGTTGCCGTTGGAAATTTAATCCGTCAGCGGTCATTTCAATTGCCAAGCCGGCTTCGTAGGTGGCCTCCAGCAATCCCGGTCCTAGCTGGCGATGAACCTCAATCGCACAACCGATGATTCGCTCAGTAACCGGGTCCTTGTGGTTTGGAAAATCCAAGCTCATCTCTGGGCCTCTGGGCCTCTGTGGCAAAATATCAGGTCGGCAGCGGCGCGCCGACGTTGAGGCCGTGCTTCAGGCAATACGCGCCGTTGTCCACATACTTCTGCGCCCACCATTTGAGATGCTTGCGTTCGGCGGGCGAAAGTTTCCGCATCACCTTCGCGGGCGCGCCCAGCACGAGCGAACCGGGTGGAATCTTCGTGCCCTGCGTGACGAGCGCCTTCGCCCCGATGATGGATTGCTTGCCGATGATTGCGCCGTCGAGGATGACCGCGCCCATGCCGACCAGACATTCGTCACCCACGGTGCAGGCGTGGACAACAGCGGAGTGGCCGATGGTCACCCAATTGCCGACGTGGCAACCGAACTTGTCCGCGAGATGCAGCACGGCGTTGTCCTGCACGTTCGAGTGGTGACCGACGGTGATGCAGTTGATGTCGCCGCGCAGCACCGCGCCATACCAGATGCTGGAATGCGCGCCAAGGGTCACATCGCCGAGCACGACGGCGGTTTTCGCAAGATAAACGTTTTTGCCGAGGCGTGGCTGGCGGCGGAGGAATTTTTTCAACTGAGGTTCAAGTGCGCTCATGCCGGAGTTGATACACGATTCGCGGGGCTTGAAAACAAAAAACCCGCCTGGCACGAGCCGGGCGGGTTTGAACTCTGACACCGCCTCAAAATTTACCGGCAATGCCCGTGGCCGCGGCCCGAATCCCGACCCCACGCGCGGACGTAACCAAACCCGAAGCGCACCACGGGTTCGCGATAGACGACCACCGGCGTCGGCTGGCGATAAACCACCACGGGTGCGGGCGGAGGGCAGTAGGCTGGCGCGGGCTGGTAATAGAGCGGTGCCGGCGGGGGGCAATACGCCGGGGTGCTGTAATAGACGGGTTGCGTCCGAAACGCATCGGCAATCACCGCGCCAGCGACAATGCCGCCGAGGACCGCGCCCACCGCGCAATCGCCGCCGCGCGCTTCGGCTTGCGGCATCTGCGCCCCGAACAAGGCCACTCCAAGAACTATCGTAGGGATGATTTTTTTCATATGGTCTCCGGTTTAATTGTTGTTAGTACCGACACAAGCACTGACGGGTGGGGTTGAAATTTATTCAAAGCCGCTTTAGTCTGCGGAAAACAGGCGGTTATGAGCAAGCCCATCACCAAACGTCCCGTCCCCGCCGCCCGGCGCAAGCTGCCGCGTTCGTTCCGGGATTTGACGCCCACAAAGTCTTTCAATCCGCGCACTTTCTTTCACGAGATGGTCTGGAAGGCGCTGCTCACCAAGCGCGCCGGAAATCACAGGCGGCCGGAATTCCCCAGGTTGAAGCTCGGCGAGGTGGCCATCACCTGGATCGGTCACGCTTCGTTCCTGATCCAGTTCACCGATCTGAACGTGCTGGTGGATCCGAATTTCGCCAACTGGCTGTTCCTGCTCAAGCGGGTGAAGCGCGCCGGCCTGAAAATTGAAGATTTGCCGCCGATCGATCTCGTGCTGTTGACGCATGCGCACTTCGACCATTTCCACAAGCCGACGCTCCGCAAACTGCCGCATCCAAAAATCGGCGTCATGCCGCGCGGCGTGGGCAGTCTCGCGAAAAACCTCGGCTTCTCCCGGATCATCGAACTGGAATGGTGGGAGAGCTTCGCGCAGAAGGACTGGCGCGTGACGTTCACGCCGAGCAAGCATTGGGGCGCGCGCACCATCCACGATCACCACCGCGGCTACGGCGGTTTTGTGCTCGAACATCAGGGCCGGAAAATCTACCACTGCGGCGACAGCGCCTACTTTGACGGCTTCAAGCAGATCGGCAAACGCTTCGAGCCGGATGTCGCGCTGCTGCCGATCGGCGCGTATTACCCGGAAAACTTCCGCGAAGTGCACATGGGGCCGGACGAGGCGGTGAAGGCCTTCAAGGACCTTCGCGCCCGCTGGCTCGTGCCGATGCATTACGGCACTTTCAAACTCTCCTTCGAGGACATGGATGAGCCCCCGCGCTGGCTCATGGAGTTGATTCACAAGGAAGGCCTCGCCCATCACCTCAAGATCATGGAGGAAGGCGTGCCGGAAGTATTCTAGTGCCTGCAATCGTGATTCCGCGCTTAGCCCGCTTCGGCGACTGCGCCGTGTGAATAAGAATCTTGCCCGCTTCCTTGACTCCGCAACATTTTGTGTGCTACCTAGAAACCGGCCACAATTAGCGGTGGTCGTTTATGCTTTGCCCCAAATGCCGCAGCGTTGACGATAAGGTGATTGATTCCCGTGCCTCGCGGGAAGGGGCGACCATCCGCCGCCGCCGCGAATGTCTCGCCTGTGGCCACCGCTTCACCACCTACGAGGAGATCGAGCACGAGGGCCTCATGGTCGTCAAGCGCGACGGCCGCCGCGAGGAATTCTCCCGCGAGAAACTGTTCAACGGCCTGAAAAAAGCCTGCCAGAAGCGTCCCATCAGCCCGCAGGCCATCGAAGACGTCCTCGACCGCATCGTCGAACAGATCACCAACCACTACGAAAACGAAGTCCCCGGCACCGCCATCGGCGAAAAAGTCATGGCCGAACTCCGGGAGCTGGATGAGGTCGCCTATGTGCGCTTCGCCAGCGTCTACCGCCGCTTCCAGGAAGCCACCGACTTTGTCCACGAGATCAAGAAATTGGAGGCCGACAAATGATCCTCCTCTCCTCCGACTGCCTGCTGTTTCAGCTCGCCGACGGTGAAAGCATCCCGCTCTCCGCCGAAGCCATCTCCATCGAACTCATCGGCGATGCCTCCCGCTCCCTCAGCCCCGAATTCGTGCAGGACGCCGCCGCCGCCGTGTTCCACTACTTCAAGCACGAACTGGCGCGCGAGACTGTCACCGTCGGCGAATTTTCCCAGGCGCTGGAGAACGTCTTGCGCGGCTTCGGCCTGACTGTCACGCGCCCGGCGGAAATTCCTGAAGCCGACCTCCGCCATCTCGCCATCGAGTCCGGCACGAACGAACTCCTTTTTTTTCCGCGACTGCGCGATGAACTCCGTGCCCAGCTCCGGCAGTCCCCGCGCAAGGTGCGGTTCTGCGGACTGCGCAGTTGTGTGAAACAACTGGCCGGCTCCCGCCGTTGGAGTCCCCGCTGTCGCCATCTGGAAGAACAGATTCTCACCTACCTCCATCAATGCTTCCAAGCCGAGACCCGGCAATCCGACTGCCTGCTCGTGGTGGAATAAGTTTTCCTGGCGTGACGATTCCGCTGCTACCGCAATCCGAGTGTGTCCTTGAGTCTTAGCCTGAACACGACTTACCCTGCGCTGGTATGATTCAATCCGTCTGCCCAATGTGCGAGATGCCGGAGATTCTTGATCGCGCTGACCGCCATGAATGTGTCACTTGCGGCCACGAATGGCCTCACGCCGCCGCGCCCGAAGCGCGGGACGCTCCGCGCGTAGTCAAGGACGCGCACGGCAATGTGCTCGCCGACGGTGATTGCGTGACGTTGGTCAAGGACTTGAAACTTGGCGGCGGCAACCAAGTCCTAAAGGTGGGAACGAAATCCAAACCCATCCGCCTGGTGGACGACGACCACGAAATCTCCTGCAAGATGGACGGCATGGCCATCGGCCTGAAAGCCCGCTTCGTCAAGAAGGCCTAGCACTTGCGGGCGGGAAAGCGCCGCTGCAAGGCTTCCGTGCGGTAGCGGAAAATCTTCTCGATGTCCGGCCGTACCAGCCAGCGGTGCGTCAGCCAGTCGAACGGCACGGCGTAGCGGACATGATCTTTGGCCAGCGTGCCGCCATCGCGCGCTTCGAAGGTGTGCTCGTGAATCCACAAGCGATATGGCCCGCGCAACTGCTCGTCCACGAACCGGAACGGCGGCTGCCATTCGTTGATGCGCGTGCGCCAGCGGATGGGCAGGCCGCGCACGCGCAGCCGGTAATCAATCAATGTCCCCGCGTGCATCGGGATGGGGCGGGGCGTGACGATGTGAAAGTTCAACCACGGGGGCGTAAGGGCGTCGAGGTTGCCGGCGTCGCCGAAGAACTCGAACAACTCGGCCGGTGGCAGCGGCAGCCAGAGTTCGGTGGAAAATTCGCGGACGCGCATCGGGTTCAGTTCAAGTCCTCAAGCAACAGCTTGGTGCTGATGCGCGCGGATTCAAAGATGACCGGCAGGCCGCTGCCCGGATGCGTGCCGCCGCCAACGAGATACATGCGGTCGAACTCCTCGAAGCGATTTTGCGGCCGCAGGTTGAGCATCTGCTTGAAGCTGTGGGCGAGGTTGAACGTCGCGCCGCGATACACATCCACCTTGCTCTCCCAGTCCGCTGGCGTGACCATGCGCTCGAAGCGGATGCGGGACTCGAGGTCTTTGATGCCGAGCTTCTCCAACTGTCGCAGCGCCACGCCGCGATAGCGGGCTTTCTCCTTGTTCCAGTCCACGTTTGGATGCTGATGGGTCACCGGTAGCAGCACATACAACGCGCTGTGGCCGGGTGGCGCCATGGTGGCGTCCGTGCGGACGGGATTGGCAACGTAGAACGAAGGGTCGGCGGACAACACGTGCTGGTGCTCGATCTCGTGCAGGTTGCGGCGGTAATCTTTGGCGACGTAAATGTTGTGGTGCGCGAGGTGGTCGAACTTTCCTTCAACGCCGAGATACAACATGAAGGTGGAGCAGGAAAAATCCTTTTGCGCCACCTTCTCGTTGGTCCAGCGACGGCGGCGTTCGTTCGGCACGAGCTTGGTGATGGCGTTGGCAAAATCGGCGTTCAGCATCACGGCGTCGGCGCGGCGTTCACCCGCCGCAGTGCGCACGCCTACGGCGCGGCGGCCTTCAAACAGGATTTCCTCCACGCCGGTGTTGAGCTCGATTTTCACGCCGAGTTCCTGCGCCACGCGGGCCATGTTCTGCGAGATGGCGTTGCAGCCGCCGGTCGGATGCCAGATGCCGTGCTCGTATTCGAGGAATGACAGGATGGAAAACAGGCTCGGGCACTGGAACGGCGACATGCCGAGATATTTCGACTGAAAGGTGAAGGCGAGTTGCAGGCGCGGGTCCTGGAAATAGTCTGCCAGTTCCGCGTGCAGCGACTTCCACGGCTTGAGGAACGGCAGCACGGCCAGCAGGCGCAGATTGATCAGACTCGTCCAGCCGGGAAAGGGAGTCTGAAGACACGGGGCGAACTTCTCCAGCTTCACGCGGTTGTATTCCATGAACCGCCGGAAACCCGCGCCATCCACGGGCGACAGCCGGGAGATTTCCGCCACCATGCGCTCAAGGTCGGGGGTGGCATTCAACTCTCCGCCCGCGCCGAAGGTGATGCGGTATTGCGGGTCGAGCTTGGTCATCGGGATTTCCCGGAACATATCGCGGCCACATTCCTGGAAAATTTCCTGCAGGATTTGCGGGTAGAGAAAAAACGTCGGGCCCAAGTCGAACTGGTAGCCGTTGCTTTCGATGAGCGAGGTGCGCCCGCCCACGCGCGGCTGTTTCTCCAAGATGGTGACCTCCGCGCCCGCCTTGGCGAGCAACATGGCCGAGGCCAATCCGCCGGGCCCGGCTCCGATGATGATGACGCGTCGCGACATGGGTTCAGTCTGGCGGAAATCCGCGCCACTTCAAGTTTAGTCGCTGACAAAACGCACCGTGTTGGCGGTGTCACGCCGGCCTGCCGCCGGAAAATTCTTTTGCAGTTCCGGCCTGCTTTGTTAGCGTTGCCGCCGCAGGAGCAGCCGCCCGGTAGGCGGCTTTCGCCTTTTGAATTTTATGCAACTCACCAAGCAACTCGCCCTCTTTCTGGAGAACACTCCCGGCACGCTCGCCCGCATGGCCGATGCGCTGGGCAAAGCCAAGATCAACATCTACGCCATTTCCACCAGCGACACCGTGGATCACAGCGTCGTGCGCCTCGTGGTCAGCGATTACCGCCGCGCGCTGCAAATCTTCGAGGAGCACGGCACGCTGGTGATCGAGGATGACGTGCTGATGCTGGACGGCACCAACCAGCCCGGCTCGCTCTCGCGCATCGCCCACCGGCTTGCCGAAGCCAAGGTCAACATCGAGTATTGCTACTGCGCCACCGCACCCGATGCCAAGCGTGGCCTCATGATCCTGCGTGTCTCCGATCCCAAAAAGGCGATGAAAGTCCTGAACAGTTGAAGTCAGGTAGCCATGACTCATCCGCTGCTCTACGAAATCAACACCCGCTGCTGGTTGCGCGAACTCTCCCGCGTGCACGGGGAGCAAATCACGCTGGCCAACGTGCCGGAAAGTGAATTTGTTGGTTGGCAACAGCGCGGCTTCACGCATCTCTGGCTGATGGGTGTTTGGACCACCGGCCCGCGCGCGCGTGCCGAGGCGTTCAAACACGCCGACCTGCTCAACGCCTACAACGTGCTTCTGCCCGGGTGGCAGGAAGAGGACATCGCCGGTTCGTGTTATTCCATCGCGGACTATCAGGTCCCGCTCACCCTCGGTGGCGAAGCCGGCCTGCGAAAATTCCGGGAACGTCTCCACGCGCACGGGATGAAGCTCATCCTGGATTTCGTGCCCAACCATCTTGGTGTGGATCATCCGTGGGTGACAGCCCATCCCGAATGGCTCGTCCACAGCCTTACCGAAGCGCCGGGCACATTTCTCGCGCATACCCACGCCGGCCCCCGCTGGATCGCGTTCGGCAAGGACCCGCATTTTTGTCCGTGGATCGACACGGTGCAGGTGGATTACCGCCGGGCCGACGCCCGCGAGGCGATGCTGGAACTTCTGCAATCCATCGCCAACCGGTGCGACGGCGTCCGCTGCGACATGGCCATGCTGTTGCTCAACGAGGTCTTCGCCGGCACGTGGGCGCACCAACCCGTGCCACCCGGCGACCCCGCGCCTGCGACGGAGTTCTGGGCGGACGCCATTCCCGCCGTGAAGCGCGCGCAGCCCGGTTTCATTTTTCTGGCGGAAGTTTATTGGAGTCTGGAAGGCCGGTTGCAAGCGCTCGGCTTTGATTACACCTACGACAAACATCTTTTCGATCTGCTCGTCAGCCAAAGCTCGCCGGAAGTGCAGCCGTATCTGCTCGGGTCGCCCGCCAGTTACGTTGCCGCCAGTGCGCACTTCCTGGAGAACCACGACGAGAAACGCATCGGCCCGCGACTCTCGCTCCCACAGCATCGCGCCGCCGCATTGCTCATCCTCGGGTTGCCCGGCATGAGGTTCCTGCATGAAGGCCAGTTCACCGGCACGCCGCATCATTACCCGGTGCAATTGGGGCGTCGCCCGGAAGTTCCGCCCGACCCCGCCATCACCGCGCTCTACGAGCTATTGCTCCCCGCGCTGCACAACTCCTCCGTGGGTCGGGGCGAGGGCAAATTGTTGCGGCCCCGTGCCGCGTGGGACGGCAACCCGACGGCGGGAAATTTCGTCATCGTCCGCTGGCAGTCGCGCCCGCTGGAGTTCGACCTTGTGGTGGTGAACCTCGCGTCGCATCCCGGTCAGTGTTATGTGCCGCTGGAATTGCCGGGCCTCGCGGCACACGACTGGCAACTGACAGATTTGCTGGGCGGCGAAAATCATGAGCGGTGCGGCGACGATCTGGCGGGGCAGGGGCTTTACCTGGACGTGCCCGCGCACGCCGCGCAGTTGTTCCGATTCACGCCAAAATAAATCCGGCAGGGCGGGCGCTGCCGCACCGCCCTGAAATTTGGGCCGAGCGGCAAATCGGACCTACCTTGGAATAATCATGAAAACCGCCGCTCGTTTCGCCATCGTTCTTGTCACTGCGCCAGACTTGAAGACCGCGCGCCGGTTAGCGCAGTCCGCGTTGGCCGCCCGGCTCATCGCCTGCGCCAATTTGATACCCAAGGTGGAATCCCACTACTGGTGGCAGGGCAAACTCGAGCGCAGCGCGGAAGTCTTGCTCGTGCTGAAAACCACCCGCGCGCGCCTCGCCAAACTGGAACGCCATATCCTTGCCGCACATCCCTACGACACGCCGGAGTTTGTTGTGCTGCGACCGGACCAGGGCAACGCGCATTACCTGGACTGGCTGCAAGGCGAGACCGCTTCATCCGGCTTCACTCGGCGGGCGAAATGACAGCTGATTTGCCCTGCACCGCTTCATGCCTTAAGATAACCAAATGGATTGGCAGCAGATCATAGCGTTGGTCATCGTGACGGTGACGGCGGGGATTTTTGTGTGGCGCAAACTGCGTCCGCGCCCTTCGCCGTTGGCCCGCGATGGACACTGTGGTTGCGCGAGCGGTAGCCAGCCGGCGGATAAAAGCTCCATTGTCTTTCACGCCCGCAAGGGCGAACGCCCCGAGATTGTTGTCAAAATGAAGTAATGCCCGACGGCGCCCCAGGAAAAGGAAAGAGACGCCACCTCAAACGGTCTTGTTTTCGCAATTTCAGTCTGGCGACGTTCTCACACCTCACGCTTGCAGAACCGAAACGGCTGCGCTACGTTCGTCTCACATGGCGCTGCAAAAACATCACTCGGAGCATTATGTCAAACGCACTTCGCCGCTGGGGGAAGTCGAGTTTTCCGGGAAAGCCCACTGGGTGCCCAACACGGATGTTTACGTCACTCCCGATGGTTTGGTCGTGAAAGTCGAGTTGTCCGGCGTGCGGAGCGAGCAGTTGCGAATCACGGTCGAAGGCGGCCAACTGCGCATCAGCGGCGAGCGGCCGGATGGTTGCCGGAGCGAAAACTGCACTTTTCTGGTCATGGAGATCAACTATGGCGCCTTTGAAAGTGTGCTGGAACTACCCCCCGGCTACGATTTGAGCCAAGCCAAGGCCTCCTACCAAAACGGTTTCCTGCGGCTGGACGTGCCCCAATTGACGCCGCCTGTCACCAAGCCCACGCAGATCCAGGTCACCCCCTGACTCTCCGGTGTGTTATTGACACGCACCGCTTCATTGTTATCCTCCCGCGCTCCGGTGCCGCAGCGATTTGCGCCGGTCTGGCGCGACGCGCCGATCAATTAATTTTATGAAACGCCAATACCAACCGTCCAAGATCCGCCGCAAGCGGCAGCATGGATTTTTGAACCGCAACTCCACCAAGAGCGGCAAGGCCACCCTGGCCAATCGCCGCCGCGTGGGCCGCAAACGCCTCACGCCCGTTTGATCCCCAGGTCGGTCATGGCCGCCGCCTCAACCCCGCGCCTGCTGCTGAATCGCTCCTTGCGCCTCAAGCAGAGCCGGGAATTCGCCCGCGTGCGCCAGACCGGTCGGCGACTCGTCCACGGTTGTCTCATCGCCAACTGGCAGATTTTGCCCACCGGTGCGCCCACCCGCCTCGGCGTGGTGACCAGCGGCAAGATTGGGAACGCCGTCGTCCGTAGCCGCGCCCGCCGCCTGCTGCGTGAATCGTTCCGGCTACACCAACATGAATTCATCGCTCCGCTGGACTTGGTGCTGGTGGCGCGGAACAGCATCGTCGGCCGTCCCTTCCGCGCGGTGGAACAAGATTTTCTGACGGCTGCCCGCAAGGGGGGGATATTGCGGCCGGCCGAGGGATCGTTGAATCGTTTATCGTGAACCCGCTCCAGCACATCCTGGTTTTTGCCATCCGCGTCTACCGCTGGACGGTTTCTCCCGCCCAAACGTTCCTATTCGGTCCGCAGTCGGGTTGCCGGTTCACGCCCACCTGCTCGGCCTACGCGGCGGAAGCGGTGACTTGCCACGGCGCCGCTGCCGGAAGCTGGCTCACTGCGAAACGCCTGTGCCGCTGCCATCCTTGGGGCGGTTGTGGTCACGATCCCGTGCCACCCGTGAATCCCAAATCTCCAATCTCCAATCTGAAATTTTCCCATCATGGATCGTAAAACCATCATCATCCTTATCGCGTGCTTCACCTTGCTCCTGCTCTGGCCCAAGCTCGTCAACACTCTCATTCCGCCCAAGCCCTTGCCGCCGGGCGCGACGAACGCCGTCGTCGCCGCCACGCTTTCCGCCAGCACCAACCCGAGCGCCGCCCAGGTGACTCCGCAACCGGTTCCCGCCCCGATCATTCCCGCGGTTGCCACTGCGCGGACGTTGTTCGACACAAATGCTCCCGAGCAGACGCTGACCCTGACCAACGCCAACGCCCGTTACACCTTCACCTCGCGCGGCGGCGGCTTGAAGCTGGTCGAGCTGATCCACTTCCCCGAATCCTTTTCCACCATCCGCAAGAAACGCTCCGGCGCCGAAGAACTCGCCACGCTGAACGAAGGCGCCCCGCTGCCCATCGGCACATTGGTGGATGCCGGCACGGCGCAAGGTGATGGCGTTTATGCCCTCACCCGCACCGCCACCGGCGTTCGCGCGGAAAAGTCGCTGCCCAACGGCCTGACCATCACCAAAAACTTCGATCTCGGCACCAACTACCTCGTCACCACATCGGTGCGAATTGTGAACTCCGGCGCGCAACCCGTCCTGGTGCCGGCGCGGGAGATCGTTATCGGCACCGCCACGCCGCTCGGACCCCAGGATCACGGCCAGTTTGTGGGCGTGATGTGGTATAACGGCGCGGAGGCCAACACGAAAGCCAATCAGGCTTGGTTCGACAACACCTCCTTCCTCGGTTGCTTCACCGGCAAGAAAGACCCCCGCTTCCTCTACCGCGACGGCCAGAGCAACGTCGTCTGGGCCGCGCCGCACAACCAGTTTTTCTCCCTGATCGCCATGCCGGAAACGCCTGCGGAAAACATCCTCGTCCGTCCCGTCGCCCTGCCGCGTTACACCTTGGACAACTCTGCGGAAGCCGCCGCCCGGCCCGCGCCACAAGGTTACGAAACCACCTTTGCATATCCCGCCACGCCGCTCGCCGCTGGCCAGGCCGACGAAACGAAGCTCAGCCTCTTCGCCGGCCCGAAGGAATACCGCACGCTCGCCGGCATCGCCGGTCAGTTTGCCAACAACGCCGACCTGGTCATGGGTTACGGCGGCTTCTTCGGCGGCATCGCCAAGCTTTTGCTGCTGGCGATGAACTGGATCAACGACGTGTTCCGCTTCGGCTACGGCTGGGCGATCATCGCCATCACCATCATCATCAAACTCATCTTCTGGCCCCTCACCGCCGCCAGCACGCGCTCCATGAAGCGGATGCAGGCGCTCCAGCCGCAGATGAAGGCCATCCAGGAAAAATACAAGGATGACCCCATGAAGATGAACAAGAAGACCATGGAGTTCATGAAGGAACACAAGGTCAGCCCGCTGGGCGGCTGCCTGCCCATGCTCATCCAGATTCCCGTATTCATGGGCTTTTACAACATGATCCAGAGCGCCATCGAATTGCGCGGCGCTGCGTTCCTCTGGATCGGCGACCTTTCCCAACCGGACACGCTCTTCGTCATCTCCGGCCTCGGCGGCGTTCCGTTCATCGGGATTCCCGGTGTCGGGTTGCCGTTCAACCTCCTGCCGCTGCTCATGGGCGCGACCCAGGTTTGGCAGATGAGCCTCACCCCGCCTTCGCCCGGCATGGACCCCGCCCAACAGAAGATCATGAAATACATGCCGCTCATGTTCATCGTCATCCTCTACAATTTCTCCGCCGGGTTGGCACTTTACTGGACCGTGCAAAATCTGCTAACCATTGCGCAGACCAAACTGACCAAAACCGAGCCGGCCGTGGAAATCATCCCGCCGGCAAAGAAAGCAAAATAATTTCACCGCCACGAAATCGCATATGCCCGCACAACCAAAAGCCACGCTCGAAACGCTCCTCAACCTCCTCGGCATCCCCGCCACCGTCGAGGAACACCAGTTGGACGACACCATCCTGTTGGATGTGAAGACGGAAGATTCCGGTC
>JAFMIX010000280.1 GCA_017853785.1 Verrucomicrobiales bacterium | reverse complement strand
CCGCGTGGTCCAGCTCCTGAAGCACCCGTTGCACCTCGGCATTCCCGTAAAGCGTGGGCATGGAAGGATGCTTTAGGATCAAGGAAATGTTCGTCTCCGCCGGCAACAGCACGGCAAAGGTTTCATTCGTCAGCACGGATTGAACCTCACCGTTCTCGGCCAAGGACATGAACAACGGGTAGTCCTGCAGCCGGGACTGCAATTCGCGGTTGTGATAGAGCAAGCCCAGCAGATCCGCCGTCTGGTTGAACTTTGGTGAAACGGAGGCCACCCCGGCCGCTGCACGATCGAAGCCCGTTCCGGCCAGATCTTCCCGCATCTTGTTCACGATCTTGAGCCACACGGGATTCTCGTTGGGCGACTCCAACTGCCGGGTGAGATAGCCGGCATGGTAAACGTAGGCGCTGCCGGCAATCAGATACACCACTGCGGCCACCAAGCCGACGCACAGTCCTAGGTTGCCATCGAGCCGTTCCCAACGCATCCGGACATCGTCTGGGGCCCGGTGTTTGTAGTAGCCGCTGACCTTCAAATAGACCGCCACAGCCATGCTGTTGAACACCAGCATGATGGCCAGAAATACCAGCGGGGCGGCCAACGCCCAGACCAGCACCGGATCCTTGACCCCCACCGTGCCCAGCACCGAACGCACATGCGTGGACAGCGGCCCGGACAGGAACAACCCCAGCACCGCGCCCGCGCACGAAATGCTCATGCGGATCGCCCCGACCTGGCGGCCCAGCGCACCCACGATTACGAACAGGCAAATTGCCAACGCCCAAATGGTCATGGCGGCGGATTATTGGTGCTCACCTTGAAAAGGCACGAAAAAATTGGCCGCTTAGCGGCACCGATGACAGGTTCGGCTAAACACCCCCGGCCTGAGGGTTTCGCAGGGTATGGCCAAGCCAGCTACCGCTTGAACTCAGCCGGCTGCACCGGCAGGGAAGGAGTTCGGAACAAACCGGGCGGTGGCGCGTTCGAGGCGATCAGCACGCCCGCCTGATTGGTGTCCACCGGGAGAGTCTGGCCGTTCGCCAGTTGGGGATTGCCAGTCGCGGCGGACTTGCTCAGCCAGAAGCCGCCGAACACCAGCAGGGTCGCGACCGCCGCGTAGGCTGTCGCCATCGCCGGATTGAAGGACAACTGCTCCAGCCACCGCCGCCACCACGACGCCGGCTCGGCCTCGGCGCGGGCGATGCGGGACCGCACCAAGTCCGGAAACCGCTCGTGGAAACCCGGCGGCGGCGACTCGTGGCGCTTGAGCGCAAGCAGGCGCTGCAACCGTTCAAAATCCTTCGATTGGGGCGGAACCGGGTCCATAGGTCACTTCAGGTAGTCGGACAGAATGCCCTGCAACTGCTGACGCGCGTAGAACAAGCGGGTGCGCACCGTGGCCGTGTTGCAATTCATGATCTGAGCGATGGCTTCATGCGGCAGGCCCTGAATGTCATGCAGGGTCACCACAAGTCTGTGGTTTTCGGACAACTGCGCCATGGCCTCGTTCAATCTTTCCTGCAACTCGACGAGGGCCAGATCCCGGCGCGGGGTGTTGTGCGCCACGAGCGCCACCATGTCCGGATGGTTCTCCGCCTCGGCGTCGAGGTCGTTGATGCTGAAACGGTGTTTGCTCTCGCGGAACTTGCGGGTCTTGAGGTGGTTCAGCGTGCGGTTGACGGCGATGCGATAAATCCACGTGAAGAAGCTGGAATCGCCCTTGAAGGACTTGAGCGCCTGCCACGCCTTGACGAACGCCTCCTGCGCCAGATCGCTGGCATCCTCGTGGTGCGACGTCATGTGGTAAACGACGCCGTAGATCTGCCGCTGATAGCGCCGCACCAGCTCATCGAAGGCGGCGGCATCACCCGCCTGAGCCTGTTGGACCAGCGTGAGATCGTCGGGCTGGGGAGACACCTCAGCGGCGGAACTGGCTGCGGCGGACTCGGCCATGGTGGTTCAACCGCCGAGCGCAATCGTCTGCCGCCCGAGAAATTCGCCCAGCGTTGCCAGGGCCTTCCGGCCTTCGCTGTCCGGCAGCTCCGCCAAGCCCTTGTTCGCGGCGGCAAGATACTGGGAGATGACCCGGCGGGATTCCTTCAGCGCGTCGTATTGCCGCAGCAAGGTCAGCACTTTTTCGATGTGATGCGGACGCCAAGCCTCCACCAGCTCCCGGAGCCGCGCCTTCTCTTCGGCCGTGGCGCGCTCCAGCACCACGATGATCGGCAGCGTGATCTTGCCACTGGCCAGATCCGTGCCCAGCGACTTGCCCGCGCTGGCCTCGGAACCGAAGACATCCACGCAATCGTCGTAAACCTGATACGCCGTTCCCAGCGCCATCCCGTAGTCCCGCAACCCGTTGCGCTCGGATTCCGCCGCGCCGGAGAGCCACGCGCTGAGCTCGCAGGAGAGGGCGAACAACTCCGCCGTCTTCATCGCCAGCACCTTGAAATACTCCGCCCGGTTCACCGTAAAATTCAACCGGCGGTGCGTTTGCAAAATCTCGCCCGAGCACACCGTGTTCGTCGCCGAGGCCACCGCGCGGCAAATCACCGGCGTCGGGAAACTCGCCGCCAGCTTGAGCGAATGCGCGAACAGGCAGTCGCCCACCAGCACGGAAATCTCGTTCCCCCAGTTCGCGGCCAGCGTGGGTCGGCGACGCCGAATCTCCGCCGAATCCATCACGTCGTCATGCACCAGCGTGGCCAGATGCACCATCTCGATGATCACCGCCACCGTGACATGGTCATCCGTGGTGCGGCCGGCGGCATTGGCCGCCAGCGCCACCAGCGCGGGGCGAAGCTGCTTGCCCTGATTGGTCAGCGCGTAGCGGGCGTAGGCGGCGATTTCGGGGTCGAAAGCGCCCACCTGCTCCTCCAGCCGACGGGAAACCGCATCCAGAAAGGGTTGCACCGGCTCCACGATACGTTTCCAAACCACACGGGATTCGTCGGGAGCCGCGCTGGCAGGCGGAGAGGCCGCTGCCTTGCTGCCGGTTGCAAGCATTGGCGCGGAATCTAGGAGGGGACTGGGGCCAAGTCAAAACTTATGCCCAGCCCAAGCATCCAACGCCACCCTCGCCCGGTTTACTTGCCGATGCAGAACTGGCTGAAGATCGAGTCCAGCAAATCCTCCGTCGTCGTCTTGC
>JAFMIX010000279.1 GCA_017853785.1 Verrucomicrobiales bacterium | reverse complement strand
TGAAGTCGGCTTGGTAGAATGATTCTTTTGGGTTCACCCGTTGCTCGGTGAATTCGGTGGCGCTGGTCCAAGCGCGGTCATCGAAGTCCACCGCGAACCAGTTCGTCGGGAGGGGCGTGTGTTGCACTTTCGGGTTTTGCACGTCGCCGTTGAGCGGGCCTTTGAAGAAACTCTTCGCCTTCCACTTGGCATCCGTCACCCTGCCATCGGCGAATTTGAGGATGAACCCGCCGTCGCCGATGTGATTCCCGTATTCGAGGCCGGTCTTCGGATCAGCATTGTCCTTGGCCATCACGGCGATGGTCATCGGATACTCGGGCAGGATGTCCACCGAAACGACGTTGTGGGGGATGAAGTCAATGGAATCCACTGCGGTGAGCTTCCCGTTGATGTAAAGGACGAACCAGTTGTCGGCATAAATGCTCACCTTGATGGTGTCGGCGATGGTGGGCTTCACCAGGCCGCCCGGTCCGCCACCAGGACGATTACCGCGTGGCGGAGCGCCGGGCGGACGTTCTTGCGCGTAAACTACGAGCAAAGTCCCGAGCAGGAAGCTGAAAACGGTTTTCATGGGCAAAATCTGCTCCAAAAAACCTTAAGGGAACATTAAGACATTTCCAGTGTGGCGTGCTTATCGCTTCGCCGCAAACGCAAGTGCGCGTATCCGGCAACATCGGCCTGTGATTGTTCTTGGAATCAACCTCAACAACAAACTGTCAACGCGGAAACGATTCCGCCAACGCCACGGCCTTGAGCATCGCCTTGCTCTTGTTCACCGTCTCCTGGAATTCCGCTTCGGGCGTGGAATCGTTCACCCAGCCGCCGCCAGCTTGGACGTAAGCCTTGCCGTCCTTGATGAGCGCGGTACGGATGGTGATGCAGCAATCGAGATTGCCGCTAAAGGAAAAATATCCCACGCACCCACCGTAAGGCCCGCGCGCGGTCTGTTCCAGTTCGGAGATGATTTGCATGGCGCGGATCTTCGGCGCGCCGCTCAATGTGCCCGCCGGGAACGTGGCGCGCATCAGGTCGTAAGGCGTCTTGGCGGCGGAAATCTTACCTTCCACCTGCGAGACGATGTGCATGACGTGGCTGTAACGCTCGATAATCATCAAATCCTTCACCTGCACCGTGCCGTAGTCGCAGACGCGACCGAGGTCGTTGCGGGCGAGGTCCACAAGCATGACGTGTTCGGCGCGCTCCTTCTGGTCGGCGAGCAGTTCCTTTTCCAGCGCGAGGTCTTCCGCTTCAGTCTTGCCGCGCTTGCGCGTGCCGGCGATGGGACGAATTTCCACCTGACCGTCCTCGCAGCGGACATGGATTTCCGGCGACGCGCCGACGAGCGAAAAGCCGTCAAGCTCGAGCAGGAACATGTAGGGCGAGGGATTGATGGTGCGTGCGGCACGGTAGATGTCCAGCGGCGCGGCCTTGACCGGCGTGGAGAACCGTTGCGATCCGACGACCTGGATGATGTCGCCGCTGGTGATGTATTTCTTGGCGGCCTCGACGTTGGCGAAGAATTTTTCCTTCGTCATATTCGGTTCGAACGGCACGGACGGCACTTCGGTGGGCGCGGTGACGGGCGCAGACTGGATGGGCTGCTCCAGCAATGACACGAGCCGCTCGATTTCGTCTGTGGCTGTTTCGTAAGCCTCCGCCGGGTTAGCGCCGGCTTCGAGGATGGCGTTGACGAGGATGGTGATGGTCTGCGCTACGCGGTCGAAGATCAGGAGCTGGTCGGCGACGAGGAAATACATCACCGGCGTCTTCAACTCGTCCTGCGGCGGGCGGGGCACGATGGGTTCGACGTCGTGGATGAATTCGTAGCCGATGAAGCCGACCGCGCCGCCCGTAAAACGCGGCAGGCCCGGCACGTCCACGGCGCGGTAACGCTTCATGATGCGCTCGACGACTTCGAGGCCGTCCTTGAAATCCTTGCCGACAAAACCGTTCTCGACGACCCGGCCGTTCTCGATGGCCTGGATGTGCCGGCCGTTCTGGCGGATGACCGCGCGCGGGTTGCAGCCGACGAATGAGTAGCGCCCGATGTGCTCGCCGCCTTCCACGGACTCGAACAGGAACGACTCGCCCTGCCCGCGGATCTTGCGGTAGGCCGAGAGCGGCGTCTCAAAATCCGCGAGGATGCGGCGCGTCACGGGAATCAGGTTTCCCTGTTTCGCGAGTTTCAGAAATTCTGCGAGGGTTGGCGAGTGCATCATTTCTTCTTCCCATACATCTGCTCGGGCGTGAGCAGTTGCTTCTCGGTGGTCTTGAACGTGTCGCCGGCGCCTTCGATGGAGCGGAAGAAGCAGGAGTTGTAACCCTCATGGCACGCCGGGCCCTTCTGCTCGACCTGGATAAGCAGCGTGTCGCCGTCGCAGTCAAACGCGACGTCCTTCACGGTCTGGGTATTGCCGCTTTCCTGGCCTTTCATCCAAAACTCCTTCCGTGAGCGGCTCCAGAAATGGGTCTTGCCCGTAGCGATGGTGCTTTCGAGCGAGGCGCGATTCATCCATGCCATCATTACGACGCGGCCAGTTTTCTGTTCTTGGATGATGGCCGGGATGAGGCCGTTCGCGTCGAATTTCAATTTGTCGTAAAAGCTCATGGCGCAACTTTAGCGTGTTGGACGGCGGTTGGCGAGGGCGTCTTGGGAACACCGCCGGGCAGGAACACGAACGCCACCGCCGCCAGAATGCAGCCGAAAGCCGCGAGGTGATTCCAGCGGATCGTCACATTCAGGTAAAACACGGCGAAGGCGCAGAACACCACTAGCGTGATGACTTCCTGCATGATCTTAAGCTGCGGCGCGGTATAGACCGAATTGCCCCAGCGGTTGGCCGGCACCATGAGTACATATTCAAAGAACGCGATGCCCCAGCTCGCGAGGATGACAAGCCAGAGCGGCGCAGACTTGTGTTTCAAATGCCCATACCACGCGAACGTCATGAAGACATTCGAGCAGGTCAACAGCACAATGGGCAGCCAACGGGATTCGGTGAGAGAGTTCATGCTTTGCTTAGTGGTGTCTCAGTCGAGCGCCGCAAGGATTTCAAAGGCGCACCGGAATGTTTTTGCCTGCCAAAAACTTTTTTACGTCGCCGACGGTGTAGGTACCGAAATGGAAGATGCTTGCGGCAAGAACGGCAT
>JAFMIX010000278.1 GCA_017853785.1 Verrucomicrobiales bacterium | reverse complement strand
CCGCATCCGGTCATAATTGGCAATCTGGTAACAGGGTTCGCCATCAAGCGTGACTTGATGTCCTGCAACGGAATCACGGTTGGCGCGGAGCGGGCTTCGGCCCAAGTACAATTGTTTTTCCATAGCGATGCTGGTTTTGTCCGGCGCCGGACATTGTTTCATGCAGTCCGGTTCGGGCAATGGCTAATTTGGCGGTCTCCGGCGCGGATTCAGCCATCTGCGGATCAGGGGGGCGGCGCTCCTTGTCCCCGGCGTTGCGCCAGTTCCTCGCGCATGGTTTTGCAAATCGGCTCGCTCAATCCGTAGATCGTAAAAAAGCACGCGAGCAACACCAACCCGATGGCCGGAATCAGGCTGATCAGCAATAGTATCCCGTGAATGGCTTCCGGGCTCTGGGCGGCCGCCTTGGGATCGTAGCCAAAATAAGAAATCAGGTAGCCGGCAATCGCCGCGCCGATGCCCATGCCCGCTTTTTGCGCGCAGGTAGTGGCGGAAAACGCCACCCCGGTGGTGCGGACATTGTATTTCCATTCCTGAAAGTCGGCGGTGTCGGCCACCATCGCCCAGAACAGCGTGGCGTTGATTCCGGCAAAAATCATTCCGAGCATCTGGAAGACATACACCAGCGGCATCTGGTCCGGCTTGATGAAGTAAAACGGAATGGCCGTAAGTCCCACGAGGGCCAGGCTGGTGATGAACGACCATTTTTTCCCCATGAGCTTTACGGCGAACCGGGTCATCATCGCGCCGAAAATCATGGCCAGTCCGCTGAGCAGAAAAAAAGTGCCGATTTGCCCGAGATAAAGAACTTCCAGACCCTGGCCGGCGTCCCATCTGTAAAAACTCTTGTCGGCCCCGGAGGTGTCCAGCTTGAGGTAGCGCTGGAGGTAGTAGATGCCCGCCGTGCCGCGCACGACGGCGAAGGTGATGTTGATGATGCCGACGGCGAACATCATGACCCAGTGGCGATTCCGGAAGAGATTCTTGAGATCTTGCAGCAGGTTGGTCTTTTGGTCCACCGGCGGATGGATGCGTTCCTTGGTGGTCCAGAACGAAATCAAGAAGAGCACGACGGCCACAATGCTGAACAAGAGCACGGTGCGCTGGGCGCCCAACTGCTGATTGCCGGCGCCAAATTTGGCGATGAGCACGATGAAACTGGAGTTGGCGATGATGCCTCCGATCTGCGCGAGAGACATGCGGTAGGAGTTCAGGCTGGTGCGTTCCAGCGGGTCATCGGTCATCACGCCGGAAAGCGCGCCGTAGGGGATGTTGATGGCGGAGTAGGTGAGCATGAGCAGGTTGTAGGTGACCCATGCCCAAACGAGTTTGCCTGCGGGGCTGATGTCGGGTGTGGTGAAGGCCAGAACAAAAATGACGGCCAAAGGCACGCACAGCCACACCAGATAGGGGCGGAAGCGCCCCCATTTCGACTTGGTGCGGTCGGCGATCGCGCCGATGAAAAAGTCCACCACGCCATCAGTGCTGCGCGCAAAGAGGAGCATCGTGCCCGCAGCCGCTGCCGTGATGCCGAAGATATCCGTGTAGTAAAACATGATGAAATTCATCATCAAGGCCCACACGAAGTTGCTGGCGGTGTCGCCGAGGCCGTAGCCAAATTTTTCTCCAAACGAAAGTTTCACCGAGGTTGATGAGGTGTTCATAATTGCCCGCCGCCGGCCAGAGTTTTGCTTTTGTTCACGACTTCAAAGGGCACGTTGGCGACGGCAGCACCGGCGTCATTCCGGACATAGGCGAATAAACGATATTGGCCTGGCAGTTGTGGCGTGTGCAATTGGGCGGAGCGTGCGTCGCTGTGTAAGAGGAAATCTGTGAATTCAGGCAAGGTCTGCTCTTCCGCCCCGGCGGTGAGTTTGTTGGGCTGCTCCGGTTGCACCACCCAGCGCACTTGCAGCGCTTGGCCATGGGGGTCGATCGCTTCGAGGTCGGCGGTGATGAGGCTGCCGGGTTCGAATTTCCGGAGGTTGCGGATCTTGAGTTGCTTGATGATGGGGCAGCGATCAGCCGGGGGAGCGCCGCGCCAAAGCTCGGTCATCGTATCCACGGCTTGGAGCTTGGAGCCATCCCGGAGAAACATGCCAAACCAGGTGGCCGTGGTCTCCTGCTTCTGACCCCACAAAAAGGCATACGATCCCAGACACAGAGGCTGATTGGCGACGGAACGCTCGTAAGTCTTGCGATAGGAGGCCGCTTTTTCGGTGCTCGTTTGCTCATACGCGACACCCGAGGAGGTTTTTCCGGTTTCCCACGGCCCGATTGGACCGAACTCGGTGATGATGTAGGGCTTGGCGCCGTTCAATTTGGTATAGCGTTCCGCAACGGAAGGCCCTCCGGCGTAGCTGTTGATGCCGATGATGTCGATGTCCGGGCAATACTTGTGGATGCTGGCAACCTTCTGCCCGCCCATCTCGGCAATGACCGTCATCGTCGGGTGATTCGGATCCAGTTCTTTGGTCAGTTTGGCCGCGGCTTGGACGGCGTCCCAAATCTCAACCTTTTCGCCGGCCTCGCCTTCCATCTCATTACCCAAGCCCCAAAGCAACACAGCCGGATGATCCTTGAACCGCAACACGGTCTGCCGCACCTGTTCCAATTGTTCTTTTACCATCTCCGGCTTGCTGTAGTCGAAGCCTTCCGTGTCGTGTTCGTGATGCAGCCAAATGCCCACGCATACTTTCAGGCCCAACTGTTGGGCCTCGTCGAGGACCGCCTGGAGGCCGGTACTGCCCCAAGTTCGCACTGAATTGCCGCCAGCTTCCTTGAGTTTTGTCAGGGAGTTGTTGCCGCCTGCCCCCTTGATGAAAAATGGCTGGCGGTCTACATACAGCCGCCACCGACCAGCCTCCTGCCGTATTTCCACAAAGACGGGCCCGACAGGTTTGGTCGATTCCGGTGCCGCGAAGGCAACCAGTGACCCGTAAGAACAGGTCAGGGAGACCCCGGTCAAAACCGCCAACCGCCGCAGCATTGATATGATTTGCAAGGTAAACCTTAATTTTTTGATGATAGTAATCATGATAGTAATTATGGTATTACCTTAAAATCGGGCGTTTTGGATGTCGCCGCCCTGAAAAGCACGCAGAGCCAGAAGCCCGGTAAAAGCTGGCAGAATCGCCGTGTGAATGTGGGCGGC
>JAFMIX010000277.1 GCA_017853785.1 Verrucomicrobiales bacterium | reverse complement strand
AAGAGCCGATGACCTTGACCCGAGGTGTCGGCGGGGTGACTGCCGCTCCCTGCCTCAAACCGATAGAGGGCCCGCAGCCCTGGGACGTTCGTGAGCGCGGCAGCACGGCCGTGCATCCAGAGCGCGTGGTTCGTGGCGACTTCGGAGGGTGTGAGTGCGCGCTCATACACGGCCACCCCGAAACACCTACCAGCCCAAGTGTGTTTTCCCGCCGCATCGGCGCCCAGAATCAGCTGGCCATCCAACAACTCCGGCAGGACTCGAAATCCCGGGAATTGTTCCGCCAGTTGCCCGTCCCGGTAGAAGTCCGTGCCGCCGTCGCTGCTGCAAACGGTGATGAACCGTGCCGCGCCGGCCTGCAACGCGCCGCGCGCACCCACTTCCTGGAACCGGCCCAGCGCCAGTGGTCGTTCACTCGGCCTGCGCAGCATGATTTCCTGCTGCCACTGACACAGCATCAGGTCGGCAACGGATCGCGGATGATGGACGGTGAGCAGGCTGGAGACGCGGTCGCCCGGCTCGCAGTCCGCTGTAACCCAAAGTTCAATCGTGAACTGTGCTGCCGATTTTGCTGCGGAGTTCACTCCGACTTCAGGCAAAGGATTCGGGTCATAGGCAAGGCCGCGATTCTCAAAAAGCAATCCGGGACGGTCCGGCAACCAGCGGACTTGATTCGCGGGGCGGAAATCGAACGGCCACCACCCTACCAGAAAATAGCCGGCCCCCAGCACAAAACCCAGCCGACTCCAGCAGCGGCGATTTAGGTTCGGGTTCACATGGCCTTGCGGTTACCGGCTGCCCGGCACTTCCCCCGCGAGCAGTTTGCGATAGGTCGCCAACGCGAGCAGCGGCCAGGCGTTACGATACATGTCGTATTTCAGATAGAAGACTTTGGGGAAACCGGTGCCGGTCACTTCCTCCTCGCTCCAGGAACCGTCGGCGTTCTGGTGGCGGATAAGATACTCGATGCCCCGCCGGATGCTCGCGCGGTCGGGATCGCCAAACGCAAGCAAGCCCATGAGCGCCCACGCAGTCTGCGAGGCGGTGCTGGGGCCTTGGCCTTTGAATACGGGGTCGTCGTAGGTGTTGCAGCGTTCGCCCCAGCCGCCGTCTTCGAGTTGCACACTCTCCAGCCAGTCCCGCGCCTGGAGCAGCCACGGCTGGTTCATGTCCAGTTTCATCGCGCTCAACCCGCGCAGGACCTGCCAGGTGCCGTAGATGTAATTCACGCCCCAGCGGCCATACCACGAACCGTCTTCCTCTTGTTCTTTGCGGATGTAGTCCAACGCGTCCTTGATCTGGGGATTTTTGGCGGACCAGTTTTCGTAGCCGAGCAATTCAAGGATGCGTGCCGTGATGTCGGCGCACTCGGGATCAAGCATCGCATTGTGGTCGGCGAAGGGCACTTTCTCCAAAATGTTCTTCGTGCAGTCCTTGTCAAACGCCGCCCAGCCGCCGTCCTTGCACTGGAAGGTCATCATCCACTTCAGCCCGCGCGCGAAACATTCATCGCGGCGCTGGGGATTGGCCGTGGGAATCTGCCGGAGTGCCAGCAGCACCATGGCGGTGTCGTCCACATCGGGATTCCACTTGTTGTTATATTCAAAGACCCAGCCGCTAGGCTCGACCTTGGCGGGATTTTTGTGGACCCAGTCGCCGGCAAACCGGATCTCCTTTTCCATCAGAAACTCGGCGGCGCGCTGCATCTGCGGATGGTCGGCGGGTACGCCGGATTCGCGCAGACAGATGGCGACGATCGCGGTGTCCCACACGGGCGAGAAGCACGGCTCGATCCGCACGTCGTGGGCCGTCTCGTGCTGGAGTTTTTTCAGCTCGCGCCATTCGCGCTGCAATATGGGATGGTCATCGGGATAACCCAGCGCTTTGAGGGCGATGATGGAATTGAGCATCGCCGGAAAGATCGCGGCAAGGCCGGCGCTGCCCTCAAAGCGTTCGAGCATCCACGCCTCGGCTTTCTTGAGCGCGGCCTTGCGGAACGGGTGGACGTGGCGGCGCGCGAAGCGTTCGGCGAATTTGTGCAGCCGGTCGAGGCTGATGAAAAAATTCCGCCAGGTGAACGCCTCCGGATCGCGCGCCAGCGCGAGATCGCGGTCGTTCATGCCTTGGGGGAAAAGTTCATCCAGCCGCACCTTGACCGGGCGGGTGGGTTTGAAGTGATTGATGATGGAGAGCGGCACGAGCATCCCGCGCGACCAGTTGCTCATCTCCCAGAAATTGACGTGAAACCACTTGCCGATGAGCAGCACCTCGCACGGGATGGTCGGCACATGCTTCCACGGATACAGACCGATCAACGCGAGATACAACTTGGAAAAGGTGTTCATGCGCGGCACGCCGCCGAGGCTCGTGGCCATTTCGCGGGCGTGCAACATCCGGCGGTCGGTGACGGCCACGCCGGCGAGCTTGAGTGCGAGGTAGGCCTTGATGGTGGCGTTCACCTCCGCCGGCCCGCCGTGATAGATGTTCCACCCGCCGTCCGGAAGTTGCTTGGAGAAGATGTGGTGGACAGCTTTGCGCTGCCATTGCGGATCCACATTTCCCGCCCAGTGATGATAAACCACCATGTCCGAGACCAGCGTGGAATCCACGATGAGTTCGCCCACCCAGTAACCCTCGGGCTTCTGCTCGCGCAACAGAAAATCCTGCGAGCGCTTGACGGTCGCCGTCAGTTCGGCGGCGGAAAACAGCTCTAATCCCGGTTCGGCCGCAGCGGATGAATGTTTTTCGAAAGTGACACCAATAGACACGCGCTCATTATGCGGCGCAGACTTGGGCTGTAAAGTCCGCAGTCGGTGCGCACCACTTGCTGCCGCCGGGATCAATTCCCGCGCCACTCAATACTTTCGCCCGCCCGCAACCGCACCGGCTTGGTCATGCTGCCATAACGCAGGATGCCGGCGTTGCCCGAAATGCTGCGGATGGTCGCGGCGGTGAGTTTTCCCTCGCGCCAGGCGATGTCCACCTCGAAGCCGCCGCGGGCGCGCAGGCCGCGCACCGAACCGTTCGGCCACGCTTGCGGCAGCGCCGGCAACAGATGGATTGCGCCCGCGTGACTTTGCAGCAGCATCTCGGCGATGGCGGCAGTCGCGCCGAAATTGCCGTCAATCTGGAACGGCGGGTGCGTATCGAACAAATTCGGCAGCGTGCCCCGCTTCAGCAGGTTGTTGAGCA
>JAFMIX010000026.1 GCA_017853785.1 Verrucomicrobiales bacterium | reverse complement strand
GCCGTATCGGCTATCTCACGCAAGAGCCTTCCGTTTTCCGTAAACTCTCCGTATCACAAAACATCCTCGCTATCCTCGAAACCTGTCAGATGGATTCCACCGAGCGCGCGGTGCGGCTGAAATACCTGCTCGACGAACTCGACCTCTCCGGCGTCGCCTCCAGCATGGCCTACCAGTTGAGCGGCGGCGAAAAGCGCCGGCTCGAAATCACCCGGGCCCTCGTCACCAGCCCCAAGCTCCTGCTGCTGGACGAACCTTTCAGCGGCATCGACCCCATTGCCGTTTACGAGGTGCAGAAGATTATCCGTCGGTTGCGCGACCGCGGCCTCAGCATTCTCATCACCGACCACAACGTCCGCGAAACTCTCAAGCTCGTGGACCGCGCCTACCTCATCCACAAAGGCGAAGTCGTCTATGATGGCGTGGCTGAGCAGCTCGTCGACGATCCCAAAGCGCGCGAAATCTACCTCGGCCCGGAATTCAATATGTGATTTACTATGGCGAGCCACCGCGAAACTGTCTCCGTCGAGAAATTCTACACCGACCACGCCGCCGAACTTGGCCTGAAACTCCTCGCCGGTGCCGGCGGCCTCAAGCGGATCATCCGGGAACCCACCGTCAACCGCCCCGGGCTTGTGCTCACCGGCTTCTCCCGCTACTTCGCCAACAAACGCGTGCAGGTCATCGGCAAAGCCGAGGCGCATTACCTGAAATCGCTTCCCCCCACCGAACGCCTCGCCCGTTACCGCCAGTTTCTCGGCCACAAAATCCCCTGCATCGTCTTCAGCCGCGACCTCAAACCCGACCGCCTTTTGCTCCAGGAAGCCGAGCGCGTGGACCTGCCCGTGTTCCAGACCCCGCTCATCACCATGCGCTTCATCAACCACGCGACGCTCGCTCTGGAGATGATGTTCGCCCCGCAGGGCACCGAGATCGGCAGCATGGTGGACATCCTCGGCATCGGCGTCATCATCAAGGGCGAAAGTGGCATCGGCAAAAGCGAATCCGTCCTCGCCCTCATCGAGCGCGGCTACAGCCTCGTCGCTGACGACGCCACCAAGGTCACGCTTGTCGACGGCCACGATGTCATCGGCACCAGCTCCGAACTCACCCGCAACCACATGGAAGTGCGCGGCATCGGCATCGTGAACGTCGCTGCCATGTTCGGCGTAAAAAGCATCCGCCACAAAAAGCGCGTGGACCTCGTCGTCACTCTCAAAGCCTGGAACGAAGCCGGCGAAGTCGAGCGCGTGGGCATCGAGCAGGAGTTCGTTAAGATCCTCGGCTGTGAAGTGCCGCACATCACCATCCCTGTCCGCCCCGGCCGCGATCTCGCCCGGCTCATCGAAGTCGCCGCCTTCCAGACCAAGCTCAAACTTTCCGGCTACAACGCCGCGCAGGAATTCAACGACCGCCTCATCGCCCAGATGTCCCCGCCTTCCAAGTTGTGACCCGGTGGCGACCCGCCGCCATCCCGCCGGGCTCCGCACCAGAAAATTTGTTCGCCCGCTCCGCCGCTTTGCCGCATACTCAACGCCCATGAAATCAATGACGGGCTGCGGTCGCGGTGAGAGCGTCCAGGACGGATTCAAAGTCACCGTCGAGCTGAGTTCCGTAAACCGCAAGCAGGCGGAAATCGCGGTTACACTCCCGCGCGAATTGGAGGGCCTGGAATCCCAGATCCGCGACGCCATCAATCACCAGATCGCCCGCGGCCGTCTCACTGCGCGCGTCTCCCTCCACTCCAGCGCCGGCAAGACCGCCGCGCGGATGCACCTCAACGCCACGCTCGCCAAGGCCTACGCCGCCGAACTCGCCAAGCTCGCCAAACAACTCAAGCTCGCCGGGCCCGTCACGCTGGACCACATCGTCCGCGCCCCCGGAGTTTTCCAGACGGACGAGGACCTCGCCGGGGCGGAGAATTTCTGGCCGGCCGTCAGCAAGGCGCTCAAGGCCGCGCTCGCCGCGCTGGTGAAGATGCGCGAACGTGAGGGCGCGCATCTTGCCGCCGCCTTGACCGCGCACATCGAGGCCATGCGCGCCGCCGTCGCGCGCGTGCAGAAACAAGCACCGGAATCGCAGGCGCGGTATCGCCAGCAGCTCATCGAACGCATCCAGGCTGCCGGTCTGCCCGCGCCCGCCGCCGATGACGAGCGGCTGCTCAAAGAGATTGTTTATTTCGCCGACCGCTCGGACATCACCGAGGAGCTGACGCGGCTGCAAAGCCATTTCAAGCAGTTCGCCGACTGCCTGAAGACCGCGGAACCGGTCGGGCGCACGCTGGATTTTCTGGCGCAGGAGATGAACCGCGAGATTAACACCATCGGCTCCAAGGCGAACGACGCCGTCATCTCCCGCGAAGTCGTCACCCTCAAGGCCGAACTGGAGAAATTCCGCGAACAGGCCATGAACGTCGAATGATGAAAAGCCCCAAAGCCAACCACTCGCAACCCGTCCGTGGCCCGCAGCCCGCGCCGGAACCGCCCGCCGCGGGCCCGCCGCCGCTGCTCATCGTCATCTCCGCGCCCTCCGGCGGCGGGAAGACGACGTTGTGCCGCGAGTTGCTCGCCGCCGCGCCCGAGCAGATCACCCGCGCCGTGACCTGCACCACGCGCGCGCCGCGCGCCGGGGAGGTGGAAGGCGTGGATTATTATTTTCTCGATGCGACTTCGTTTCTGAAGCGCGTGCAGGCGGGACATTTTCTCGAGCATGCCACGGTCTATGGCAACAGCTACGGCACGCTGAAGTCCGAGGTGCTCGGCAAGCTGCGGTTGGGCCGCGATGTGTTGTTGAACATCGATGTGCAGGGCGCGGCGGCCATCCGCGCTTGCGCGGCCGCCGAGCCGGAGTTGAAGCGCTCGTTGGTCTCCATTTTTCTCACGCCGCAGTCGCCGGCGATCCTGGAAGCGCGGCTGAAGCGCCGCGGCGCGGATGCGCCGGCGGTCATCCAGAAGCGATTGGCGACGGCCCGGCAGGAGGTCGCACAGTGGAAGCATTTCGATTATCTCCTCATCAGCCGGAGCGTGGCGGAGGATTTGCGCCGGACGCAGGCGATCATCGAATCGGAAAAACTGCGGTCGCTCCGCGCGGCGGCACCGGAGTTTTAAGATTGGCGATTGGCGATTGGCGGTTTCGGATTTAGAATCCAGTCATGAGTGCAAAAAACATTGTTTTGGGCGTCACCGGCTCCATCGCCGCACACAAGGCGGCCGATCTGGCCAGCCTGCTGACCAAGCAAGGTTTCGCGGTCCACGTCGTGATGACGTCGGACGCGCAGAAGTTCATCACGCCCGTGCCGTTCCAGACGCTCTCACGCAATCCCGTCGTCACCGGTCTTTACGACAGCGAGCAAGGCTGGCAGCCCACGCACATCAAACTCGCCGATGAAGCCGCCTTGCTGCTCATCGCGCCCGCCACAGCCAACGTCATCGCCAAACTCGCCCAGGGCCTCGCCGACGACGCGCTTTCCTGCATCGCGCTGGCGTTAAATGCCCAGGCGAAACTGCTCATCGCGCCCGCGATGAACGGCAAGATGTGGGAGCACCCCGCCACGCAGGCGAATGTGGCCGTGCTGAAATCGCGCGGCGCGGAATTCATCGGCCCGGAAAAGGGCCTGCTCTCGTGCGGCTACGAAGGCATCGGGCGGCTGTGGCCCGTGGAACAGATCGCGGCGCGTGCGGCGGCATTGCTGGTTTGAATTCCGTTGTTGGCGGCAGCCGCGACGGCGGTTTTGATTTATGACTGGAACCCGGTGGCCCTGGCTGAAGGAGTTTCGCAAACTCTGGGAGACTCCGCGTCCCGAGCCGACCCTGCACGCCACCCGCATCCTTAAAATCCAGCGCAATATCGCATTGCCCGCCAAGCTGGTGATCCTCGCGGCGGTCGCCTACTACCTGTTTTTATCGGATTGGAAGCTGGAGAATATGGCCGCCAAAGCGCCAGCAGTGCACGCGCTCCAGCGGTTGACGCTCGGTTACGTAATCTTCACCGGCGCGGTCGCGGCGGCGTTGCTGCTGGTGCGGCGGTTTCCGTTGCGCTGGGTCACCGGCGTGGTCGTCCTGACCGGCGTGGTGGACGGCATTTATCTGGCGGCGATGGTCGCGATCCTTGGCGGCTTCGAGAGCACGTTGTTCTGGGCGTTCCCCGCGCTGATCATCATCAACGCCTTGTGCCTGCCGCTCGGTGCGTCGCAACTCATCTTGAGTCTTTCCTTGAGCGCCTACTACATGGCCGCGGGCATCTGGAACGCTGACCTGATCATGAATGGCCGCATCGCCATGGTGATGAACCCGAGTACGCAGGAATCAGCAATCATTTCCCCCGCGCCGCTGGAACTTCCGCCCGAAACCACCACACCCAACAATCCCAAACGTAAGATCACCTACCCGCCGCCCGGACCCCAGTTCAACATGGACGTCTCCTCCGAGCGCTACCTGCTCCGCCTCATCGTGCTGTGGTTGCTGACCGCGTGTTGCTACGGTGCACAGGCGCTTGCGGCCCGCCAACGGCAGGTCGAGGAGGAGGCGCGCGAGTTCGCCGTCCGCCAAGGCCAGCTCCGCGCCGCCGGTCGCCTCGCCGCCGAGATCGCGCATCAGATCAAGAACCCCCTCGCCATCATCAACAACGCCACCTTCTCCCTCCGCCGCGCCCTCGCCGCCGGCAAGACGGATGTTACCCAGCAGCTCGAGATCATCCAGGAGGAAGTCGAGCGCAGCGACCGCATCATCACGCAGCTCATGGGCTACGCGCGTCTCACCGAGGGCCGCGTGGAAAAATTGAGCGTCACCGAGGAAGTCCAGCGCGCCATCGCCGAGGTCTTTCCGCCCGCAATCGGCTACGAGGTGAAGATTGACTGCGACTTCGCCCCGAACCTCCCGCCGCTGCTCATGCAGCGCGGCCATCTCGCCGCCGTGCTCGTCAACCTGCTGCAGAACGCCCGCGAGGCCTTGCCCGGTCTCGGCCACATCCATATCGCTGTCAGCACCACGCCTGACCGTGCCATCAAGATCGTCATCGCGGACGACGGCCCCGGCGTGCCCGCCGAACAGACCGAGCGCATTTTCGAGGCCTACTACACCACCAAGGAAAAAGGCACCGGCCTCGGCCTCGCCATCGTCAAACACAACGTCGAGCTCTACGGCGGCACCGTGCGCATGGAATCGGAGCTTGGAAAAGGCTGCCGCTTCGTCCTAGTATTTCCCGCGAAAACCTTGGGCCTCCTGCCCGAAGACCTTTGAGTGTGCCCAGCCAAACCATGAACCGAGTCCTTCCTCCCGTGCTCGTCGTGGACGACGAGAAAAACATGCGCCGCTCCCTGCGCACCGTCCTCGCCGACGAAGGTTATCTGGTTCGCGAAGCCGAGTCTGCCGAGCAGGCGCTGACGTTGCTCGGGCAGGAGGATTATTTCCTCGTCATCACCGACGCCCGCCTCGGCGGCATGAGCGGCTACGAATTTCTCGGCAAGACCCGCGCCCAATGGCCCGACCTGCCCGTGCTGATGATCACCGCCTACGCCACACCCAAGCTCGCCGTGGAAGCCATCCAGGCCGGGGCCATTGATTATCTCGCCAAACCCTTCGCGCCCGAGGAACTCCTCCACGCCATCGCCCGCTGCGCCGAGCGCCACCTCCTTCTCCGCGAGAACGCCACGCTCCGCCGCCACACCGCCGAGGTCCCCCGCCTCGAACAGCTCGTCGGCGAGTCGCCCAAAATACGCGAAATCCGCCAGCTTATCGCCACCGTCGCCCCCAGCGATGCCAACGTCCTCGTCCTCGGCGAAAGCGGCACCGGCAAGGAAGTTGTCTCCGGTGCGCTCCACACCTTGAGCCAGCGCGCCAAAGCCGGCTACATCCGCATCAACTGCGCCGCCATCCCTGAGATGCTGCTGGAAAGTGAATTGTTCGGGCATGAAAAAGGCGCGTTCACGGGCGCGCTCAAGCAGAAGCTTGGCCGCGTCGAGGAAGCCAACGGTGGCACCATCTTCCTCGATGAAATCGCCGACATGAGCAAGCCGCTCCAGGCGAAACTCCTGCGCTTCCTCGAAGACGGCAGCTTCACCCGCGTGGGCGGCACGCAGGAATTGCGCGTGGATGTCCGCCTGATCGCCGCCACCAACCGCGACATCATTGAAGCCATCCGCGCCGGCGATTTCCGCGAAGACCTGTACCACCGGCTCAACGTGGTGCAGTTCCGCCTGCCGCCGCTCCGCGAGCGCGGCGATGATGTCCTTCTGCTTGCCGACCATTTCTTGAGATCGTTCGCGCCAAGCATGAGGCAGAACGTCAAAACCATCGCCCCTGCCGCCCGCCAGAAATTGCTCGCGCACAACTGGCCCGGTAACGTCCGTGAACTCCGCAACGTCATCGAGCGCGCGCTCATCCTCGAGACCACCGCCGCCATCCAGCCCGGCAGCCTGCCGGACTTCCAATTTGAAACCCGCCTGCGGAAGAGCGGGGCCGCCGTCCCGCAAAGCCCCGGCGCGGAATCGCTTGATGAACTTGTCGCCACCTTCGAGCGCGACCTCATCAACGCCACGCTCGAGCAGCACCGCTACAACCTCACCAAGACTGCCGACCACCTCAAGATCAGCCGCCACGCCCTGCGTTACCGGATGCAGCGCCTCAACATCAACCTTGACGATGACGGCGAAACCGAGCCGGCTGCCGCCGAGAAGAAAGAACCGTGAGCCGGCTTGCGCACTTTATTGGTCTCCCTGGGCTTCCGCCTGCGACGCAAGCGCAGACCACCGGACTCGGGCCCAACTTAGAGTCGTTCTTTGAGGATACGCTCCGCGTCTTAACCACCGACTTGCACAATACCCTGCTGCCCGTGGTCATCGTGGCGCTAGTCGTCGGCTTGGCCGTCATAGCGGTGGTGTGGCTGCGCCGTATCCGCCGGAGCAAGGGGCCGCAGTTGCACCGCTCGGCCTGGCCCGCGCGCGCCAGCCGCAACCAACCCAACGACACCCCGCTCGTCGCCACCCGCACCTTCCGTCAACGCCGCCGCCGCCGGCGTCGCAGTCGGCAGCCACAGTAATTTTCTACATGCAAGAGAGCCGCAACATCACCAAGAAAAGCGCCTCCAATCTCGCGCTCGCCTTCATCATGCTTCCGCCGGAAAAGCGCGATGCCATGTCCGCCCTCTACGCCTTCTGCCGCGAGGTGGACGACGTGGCCGACGAGGATTCCGTGCTCGTGGAAACCCGCCGTGCCCAGCTCGCCGCCTGCCGCAGTGACATCCGCCGCGCCTGCGAGGGCGGCGTCCCGGAGTTCGCGGTGAACCGCGAGTTTCAGCCCGTCATCAAGAAATTCGGCCTGCGCTACCGGCTATTCGACGAACTCATCCAAGGCTGCGAGATGGATTTGGACACCTTGCGCTACGGCACGATGGAAGCGCTGGAAAAATATTGTTACCACGTCGCATCCGTCGTCGGGCTGTTGAGCATCGAGATCTTTGGCTACGAGAACAAAGCCTGCCGCGATTACGCGCTCTACCTCGGCAAGGCGCTCCAGCTCACGAACATTCTCCGCGACGTGAAGAACGACGCCGCGCGCGGGCGCATCTACCTGCCGCTGGACGCGCTGAAACAATTCAACGTCACCGAGGCGGAAATCCTGCGCGGCGAATACTCCCACCGCTACCGTGCCCTCGCGGAACACATCGCCGCCCGCGCCCGCGCCTTCTACGAACTCGCCCGGCTCACGCTTCCGCCAGAAGACCGCCGCGCAATGGTTGCCGCCGAGCTGATGGGTGCGGTCTATTGGAAGCTGCTCCTGAAACTGGAGCGCCGGCAATTCGATGTCTTCGGCGACGCACCCGTGCGCTTGAGCAAGCTGCACAAGCTCGCGCTGATCCTCACCGCCTGGCTGCGATTTAAGCTCGGCTCGACCCGGGCCAATTATGGCGCGGCGTGAACGCGCCGCGCTCCGCCTGAAATTTTATGACCAAAATCATCCTCATCCTCGTAATCGCGTTCTCGTTCGAAGCCATCGGCATTGTTGTGCTGAAGCGCGGCCTTGACCAGATTGGCCCGCGCTATACCGCGCGCAAGGCCACCATGCCGCTCTGGCATAACATCCTGAAGCTTCTCGGCGACTGGTTCACGAACAAGGACGTGCTGCTTGGTCTGCTGCTGGAAACCATCTTCTTCATCCTGCTGCAATACCTCCTCGGCGCGCGCGATGTGAGTTTCATCTGGCCGCTGACAGCCTTGAGCTTTGTGATGACCACGCTGGCGGCGCAATTCATCCTGCAAGAGCGGGTGGATGGCTGGCGTTGGGGAGGGGTGGCGTTGATCGTGCTCGGCGCGGCGTTCATCAGCTACGGCGAACATAACAAGTCAAAGTCGGCGCCCGCGCCCGCCGGGCAACAACTCTCGTCAAAATAACTTCCTGAGGGAACAGTTCCTTTTTTGGCTGCTATTTCGCCGCCGGCGTCAGGTTGTGCCGGAAACTTTCCGGCAGGCGGGCGGGCTTCACTTCATTCAGGCTGCCGCGCCGGTAGCCCTGCAAATCCAGCGTCACGTGCGCGTAGCCGATCTGCTTCAAGGCGTGCGCCACGCGGGCCGCAATGCCGTCCGCCATGAACTTGGGAATCTCCGTCGTGCCCAGCTCAATTCTGGCAAGTGCGGAGTGCGGAGTGCGGAGTGTGGAATCAATTGCAGCGGACGCGGTTTTGCCTTCATTCCGCATTCCGGATTCCGCGCTCCGCATTTCATGGTGGCGCACCCGCACGTCGTAAAAGCCGAGGTCGCGCAAAACGTATTCCGCGTCCTCGATCATCTGCAGCTTCTCGGGGGTGACCGCTTCGCCGTAGGGAATGCGCGAACTGAGGCAAGCCATCTGCGGTTTGTCCGCCGTCGGCAGGCCGAGTTGCGCGGACAGCTCGCGGATTTCCGCCTTGGTCAGCCCGGCTTCCTTCAGCGGTGCGCGCACCTGGAATTCCGCCGCCGCCTTGGCACCGGGCCGGAAATCGCCCACGTCGCTCGCGTTCTCGCCGTAGGCGATGACGGCAAAACCTTCCGCCCGCGCGAGCGGCGCGAGTTCCTCGAACAGTTCGTGTTTGCAGAAATAGCAGCGGTTCGTGGGGTTCGCGAGGTAGTCGGGGTTGTTGAACTCCGCCGTGCGTACCACGCGCACGGGAAAATGAAATTGTTCCGCGAGGGCGAGCGCCTCGGCCAGTTCGCGCCGGGGCAGGCTGGCGGAATCCGCGATGGCCGCCAGCGCCTTGGCGCCCAGGACGTCCGCCGCCACGCGCGCGAGGAACACGGAGTCCACGCCGCCGGAGTAGGCCACGAGACACGAGCCATACGCCCGCAGCAGTTCGCGTAGCCGTTCCAATTTTTCAGTTGCCGTCGTCACGCCCGGAACCTGCCATCCACATGCCGGATTGTCGAGCCGGAGTCCGGTGTCAGGCCGGGCAATTATTTCGTTTCGGCGGGCGGCGGATTCTGTTATTCCAAGCCTTGAGATGACCACGCGCGATTCCGAAACGGAGTTCATCAGCATCCTCGGTCCGGACGGCAGCGCGGACGCCCCGGCGACGCGCGTCTCGACGCGGTCGTTGCCGGAACTGCTGCCCATCCTCGGCCTCTCGGACATCGTGTTCTTCCCCGGCATGGTCGGCCCACTGCTAGTCGAGAGTGCCGGCAGCATCAAGCTCATCGACGACGCGGTGAACGGCGACCGCCTCATCGGACTGGTCTTGCAGCGGAATCCGGCGGCGGACAACCCCAAGCCCGAGGAGATGTTCGAGTATGGCTGCGCGGCGCGCGTGCTCAAGATGCTGAAGTTCCCGGACAATACCGTGCGCGTCCTCATCGAGGGCCTCTGGCGCATCCGCATCCTCCGTTACGAAGTCCAGGAGCCGTATCTCCGCGCCCACTTCGAGGTCTGGCGTGACGCCAAGGAGGAATCCGTGGAGCTGACCGCGCTCGCCCGCAACGCGCACCAACTCTTTCAGGAGATCGTCAAGCAATCGCCCGGCCTCTCCGAACAGGTTAAGGTCACCGCCTTGAACGTCGAGCGTCCCGGGCTCCTCGCCGACCTCATCGCCGCCAACCTGAATCTCTCCCTCCCCGAGCGCCAGCAGTTGCTGGAGAACAATTCCGTCACCGCCCGCCTCAAGCGATTGCTCCCGCTGCTGAACCGCGAGATGGAGCTGCTGAACTTGAGTTCCAAGATCCAGTCCGAAGTCACCGCCTCGATCTCCAAGTCCCAACGCGATTTCTTCCTGCGCGAACAGCTCCAGGCCATTCACCGCGAACTCGGCGACGCCGACCACAGCAATCCCGAAATCAAGACCCTCCGCGAACGCATCGACAAAGCGGAGTTGCCGCCCGAGGCTCGCAAGGTCGCGGATCAGGAGCTCGAGCGCATGGCACAGATGCCGCCCGCGATGGCCGAATACGGCCTCACGCGGCATTACCTCGACTGGATCATTAGCCTGCCGTGGTTGAGGGAAACCGAGGACAAGATCGATCTCGCCGAGGCGCAGCGGATTCTTGACGAACAACATTTTGGCCTGACCAAAGTCAAAGATCGCCTGCTGGAATTTCTCGCCGTCATCAAGCTCAAGCAAAAGCTCAAAGGCCCCATCCTCTGCCTCGTCGGCCCGCCCGGCGTCGGCAAAACCTCCCTCGGCAAAAGCGTGGCCGATGCGCTCGGGCGCAAGTTCGCCCGCATCTCCCTCGGCGGCCTGCGCGACGAAGCGGAGATTCGCGGTCACCGCCGCACCTACGTCGGGGCCTTGCCGGGTCGCATCATCCAGACGCTCCGCCGGGTCGAGAGCCGCAATCCCGTCATCCTCCTCGATGAGCTCGACAAGGTCGGCGCGGATTTCCACGGCGACCCCGCGAGCGCCTTGCTTGAAGTCCTCGACCCCGCGCAGAACAACACCTTCACCGACCACTATCTCGACCTACCGTTCGACCTCTCGCGCGTGCTGTTCATCACCACCGCGAACTGGCTGGAGCCCGTGCACGTCGCGCTGCGCGACCGGCTGGAGGTCATCGAGATTCCCAGCTACACCGAATCGGAGAAACTGCAGATCGCCAAGCGCCACCTGCTGCCGCGCCAGTTGGAGGAACACGGTCTGAACAAGAAACTGGTGAAGTTCCCCGATGCCACGTTGCGCCGCGTGATCCGCGATTACACCCGCGAAGCCGGCGTGCGCCAGCTCGACCGCGATCTGGCCGCCGTGCTGCGCAAGGCCGCCCGCAAGATCGCCGCCAACGGCAAGCACGCGCTCACCATCGAGGTCAAGACGCTTCCGCAATTGCTTGGCGAACCGCGGTTCGTCTCCGATGGCGCGGAGAAGATCACCACGCAGGGCATCGCCATCGGCCTCGCGTGGACGCCGGTGGGCGGGGAGATTTTATTCATCGAAGCCACGCGGATGCCGGGCAGGGGCAACCTGATTTTGACCGGCTCGCTCGGCGAGGTGATGAAGGAAAGCGCGCAGACGGCGGTGAGTTATCTCCGCAGCCAGGCCGGCAAGCTCGGCCTCGACTTCGCGGATTACAGCAAGCATGACCTGCACATCCACGTCCCCGCCGGCGCGACGCCCAAGGACGGCCCCAGCGCGGGCATCACGCTCGTGGTGGCGCTGGCGTCGTTGCTGGCGCATCGGCTGGTGCGGTCGGACATGGCGATGACAGGCGAGATCAGCCTGCGCGGGCGCGTGCTGCGCGTAGGCGGCATCAAGGAGAAGGTGCTCGCCGCCGAACGGTTCGGGCTGAAGCATGTCATCCTGCCGGAAGCGAATCGCGGCGACTGGCAGGAGGTGCCGGCCGAAGTGCGGCAGAAACTGAAGGCGCATTTCGTGCGGCACATTTCGGAATTGCTCGAGCTCACGCTGCGGCCCACGTGAAACTCTTCCGGCGCCTCCCCAAGTGCATTCGTCCGGTTGCGGCTACCAATGCCGGGCTGGTTTTCCTGCGGTCCGATGAAATCGCAACGGCGGAATGTGCGCTGATCGCGGAGCGATTTTAACCCGTCCGGTTGCGGAAGCTGCGCCACCAGGTTTGCGGCAGCAGGCCGAGCGCGATGAACACCAACTGGCTGGGCACGAAGACGCCGTAAAGCCACACAAAGCCCGCTTCCATAAAGCCGTAGCTGTGCAGGCCGATGCCCAGCATGTTCACCCCAAACCAGGAGAAGGCCGTGATGATGTTGCCGAAGATGGCGAGGTTCATCAGGCCGCGTTCCTTGACCAACCCGCCCCAGCGCGCGTGCAGGATGATGGCGTTCCACAAGACGATCAGTAGCGCGCCGTTCTCCTTGGGATCCCAGCCCCAGAAGCGGCCCCACGATTGGTCAGCCCAAATGCCGCCCAGCACGGTGCCGATGAAACTGAACAACGTGGCGAAGCAGACGATGCCGTAAACCATCCGCCCGAGCGCCTTGCCGATATTGAGGTCGCCGGGAATTTTGCCGGTGGCGTCGGGTTTGCCGAGCGGGGTGGTGAGGGTGGGTGTAAGAATGCCGAGCAGGACGTAGGCGATGGCCAGTCCGCCGGCGACGAATGTGGCGGCGTAGCCGATGGTGACGGTGACGACGTGGGTGGCGAGCCAGAAGTTGGTGTCGAGCACGGCGCGGAGCATTTCCATGGTATCGCCGCCGAGCGAGAGATTATGGGCGATGAGCAAGGTGACGAAGCCCGCCGCACCGGCCACTGCACTGCCGAGGCCGATGCGGTAAATGCGTTCCAGCACGAGGCCGAGGCCGCACGCGCCCCAGCCGATGAAGATGGCGGAGGAATAGAGGTTGGTCACGGGCGGGCGACCTTCCAGCACCATGCGGAAGATGAGGGCAAAAGTGTGCAGGACGAAGGCGAGTGCGATGAGGTAGTGCGCGCCGCGCCGCAGGGATTCAGAGAGCGCAGGCCAGAGGCCGAAAGTGCCGAGCGCGCCAACGGCGAGAAGCAGGGCGCAGATGTAGATGATGGTGGCGTGGAGGAAGGCTTTGATGTCGTTGAAATAAAATTCGGCGCGGCCTTTGGAGACTTCCTTGGCGAACTTGGGCTCGAGCCAACTTTTGTAGTCGGCGACGGCGCGGTTGAATTCGGCGGCGTTCTGCTGGTGGTAGGCGGTGGCGATGCGGGCGTAGTAGTTCACCGCGGGATGAAGTTCGCTGCTGTGGATGGAGCCGAGCACGCTGACGCCGAGGTTCGACCACGCGGTGCGGTCGGTCTCGCCATCGGGCGGGGGAATGATGAGCGGGTAAGCGAATGCGGCGACTTCATCGAAGCCCTGCGCGTAATCGGTGAAGCGTTTCAGCGCGGCGTCGTCTCCGGCTTCGCCGTTCTGGCGGGCGCGGAAAGCGGCGAGACCGGCGGGCAGACTGGCCTGATAGTCGGCGAGGAGCTGCACGAAGTTGGTGGTGCCTTCGGGCTGCGCACTGTTCTTGAGGCGGCGGTAGAGGACGAGGGCATTGCCGAGTTTGGAGATTTGTTTTTGGTAGGTGGTCTGGCGGGCGGATTCGACTTCGAGGGCCTTGCGGCTCTGGGTGTCAATCTCGCGCAGCACGGGGCGGAGTTCGGCGAAGGTGTAGTAGCGGAGGCCGGAGCGTTCCACGCCGGATTCCTCGAGCTTGAGTTCGCTCAAAATCTCGGGGTGATGGATGAGAAAGATGGGGCGTGTGTCGGCGACCTCGGGGCGGCTGAGGACTTCGAGGAGCCATTCGGTGGACTTGAGCTTCTTGGGGTGATGCCAGAATTTCCAAAAGGGAACTTCCTCGAGCGGCACGGCGCCGGTGCTGCGGATTTGCAGGAGCGCATTGCGGCCCACGGAGTCGAGCGGCTGAATGCGGCCGTTGAGGAGGACGGGCACGCGGCCAAATTCGCGGAGGTGGAACTCGCCGTCTTTCTTCGGCAGCATGATGACGAGAATCTCGGTGGCGAAGAGCGCGAGGCAGGCCCAGGGAAAAATTTTGAGGAGAAATTTCATGTGGTTTTGCGCTTGGTGGCGAAGCGGAACAGGTGGGACAGGAACTGCCAAAGCAGGCCGATGGAAACGATCACGCAAGCGAAGTAAGGCGTGAGCCAACCCGGGTTGCGGACGACTTGGAGGACGGTGCCTTGGTTGTCGGGATCGTAGCTGGCTTGGTAAAACGTCTCGCCGTCGTAGCGCAGCGGGTTGTTCATGTAGATGAGGACTTCACGGCTCTCGCCGGTGTCGGGGCGTTCGAGGCGGACGCGGCTGGAG
>JAFMIX010000276.1 GCA_017853785.1 Verrucomicrobiales bacterium | reverse complement strand
GGCATTTGGTTGCGGGGTGGTGGGCACCCACCAACAGCTGCAAGCCATAGGCAAAAGCGCGGACTGGCCGGATCTGGTGTATTTCGCCCTCCGGCTCTTCCTATTTAATTATGACCTGCCGGGAGAAGGGATTCCTTATGCTGCAGCGTCACCGCTCTTGCAAGTGGCGCGTTTTCTGGCTCCAGCAACCGTGTTTTATGCGGCCGTCAAAGGATTCCTGGCGGCGGCGGCATACCAAGTGAACCTCTGGCGTTTGAGAAACTGGCGCGACCATGCAGTCGTCTGTGGCGCAGGTAAAATGGGCCGCCAGCTGGCGACTTCGTTGCGCATGGACGGGCGGAAGGTCATCGTCATTGAAAAAGATGAGCAGTGTGATGCGCTGGCCGATTTGCGCGCCCTGGGAATCAGGGTGGTGCTGGGAAGTGCCACCAATCCCGAGGTGCTGCGGCAGGCCAGAGTAGGTCATGCCAGTCTGATGGTCACCCTCACGTCTTCCGAAGAAACCAATCTGGAAGCAGCGCTGACGGCGGCTGGGAGCAACCATATCAAGTCATTGAAGCTGCTGGTGCACGCTTCGTGGAGTTTTTCAGAATTGTTTGAAACTCAACCTCCCTTTGCGCGAATCCAAGCCGGGCTCCAAGCCCGATTCTTTGACGATGAAGCGATCGCCGCCCGTTTGCTGGTCCGGGAGTTTCCCATACATCCAGAAGGCGATACAGGCGGTTCCCGGCGACCACCGCGACTGCTCCTGATCGGCGATGGAACTATTCTAGTGGAATTGCTGGGAGCGGCTCTCAACCTCTATCAATTTCCCGGACCGGAGCTGCCGGAAATCACTGTCGTGACACCAGCAAAGGATGCGTTCTTGCAACGTTTTCCGGCCGGGCTGGACGGATTGGGTTTACTGACCAACATCAAGTTCGTGGAGATGGTTGCGGAGACCATTGGCCGCCTGAATACGTCGATCGGATCGATTAGCCCGGAGCTGATTTTTGTCGGTTTTCAAAGCGATATGGCCGGGCTGAATGCCGCTCGCTCCCTGGCGCAGCGAACGGATTGGGACGGGGCAGAAATTGTGCTCTGCGTGAAACCCAGCACGAACATTCCCCGATTGCTTCACGCCAAGGAGATTGCTGGGCGGGTCAAAATCCGGAACCTCGTGGAGGTGGGGTGCAATGCGGAGATGGTGGTGCGCGAAAGCCTGGACCAAGACGCGCGGAAAATTCATGAGCGTTACGTGGCCGCCCAAAAGGCGCTGGGCGGCACCTCGGCAAACAACCCGGCCCTTGTGGCGTGGGAAGAATTGCCGGAATCCCTGCGGCGCGCCAATCGTTCCCAAGCGGACCACAATGCGCTCAAGCGGCGTATTTTGCTCCGGTCAAGCTCGGTCGAGGCGGTGGAAGCGTTGACCGAGGCGGAGCACCGCCGTTGGATGGCTGATCGTATTCTCTCCGGCTGGCAACATGGTGAAACCCGGGACAACGCCCGCAAATTGCATCCCAGCATCAAGCCTTACCAACAGCTGAGCGACACCGAAAAGCAGAAGGACCGCGATACTGTGCTAGCCGTGTTGAAAGAACTGAAGGGATAAGGGCATGGATACCGCAACCCAATCTCGGACAGTCCGCATCTTTATCAGCTCGACGTTCCGCGATTTTGCGGAGGAGCGGGATCTGCTGGTCAGAAAGATATTCCCTGAGCTGCGCCGCAAGTGCCGTGAGCGGCAGGTGGAGCTGGTGGATGTGGATCTGCGCTGGGGCATCACGGAAAAAGAGGCGCAACAGGGCAAGGTGCTGCCGATCTGCCTGGCGGAGATCGACCGGGCGCGCCCCTTCTTCATGGGATTGATCGGGGAACGCTACGGCTGGGTGCCGACCAAGGAGCAATACGACCTGTCGCTGCTGACGGAGCAGCCTTGGCTGGAGGAGCACCGCGGCGGCAAGAGCGTGACCGAATTGGAGATGCTGCACGGGGTGCTCAACAACCCGAAGATGGCTGGCCGGGCGTTCTTCTACTTCCGCAATCCGGATTGGTCCAAAAAGAAAGGCGGTGATTACCAGAGCGAAGGCCCGCAGGGTCGGACCAAGCTGGAACAGCTCAAGGGGCGAATCCGACAGAGCGGGTTTCCGGTGGTGGAGAACTATCGCAACCCGGAAGTTTTGGCCGAGCGGGTGAAGGAAGACCTCTGGCGGTTGATCGATGAAGCTTATCCGGAAAGCGAAGTTCCGGATGCGTTGACGCTGGAACGGCGGCGGCACGAAGCGTATGCGGCCACGCGCCTACGGCTGTACCTAGGCGGGGAACGCTACTTCAAGGCTTTGGACGAGGCGCTGAAAGCCAAGGCGTTCCGCCCGGTGCTGATCACGGGACTATCCGGCGGTGGCAAGAGCGCACTGCTGGCCAACTGGCTGGTCCGGTGGAGCGGGAAACATCCCCAAACCGCGATCATCGTGCATCATCTGGGCTGCGGAGCAGATGCGGCGGAGCCGGTGAAGCTGGCCACCCGCCTGATGCGGGAGATCGCCCGGCTTACCGGTGAGGAGTTCAAGCCGGAGAGCGACCCGGAGAAACAATTGGAACAGCTGCCGACCTGGCTGGCAATCGGCAGCGCCTGGGCGGAGCGCAACCATGGGGAAATGCTCATCGTGCTGGACGGTCTCGACAAGATCTCGGACCGGGAGGAACTGCGCTGGTTCCCCATGCACCTGCCGCCGGGCGTGAAGCTGGTGGCGTCGTGTCTGGCTGGAGAGATTTTAAATGCAGCCAAAGGACGAATGGAGTGGCAGGAGCTGGCGGTCAAGCCGTTCACGAAGGTTGAGCAGAAAGGATTTATCAGCGAATACCTGGGGCGCTATCGCAAATCGCTGACCGCGAAGCAGACCAAGACCCTGCAAGGCCATCCGCTGAGCGGGAATCCGCTGTTTTTGCTGACGGTGCTGGAGGAACTGCGGGTGTTTGGGGTGCATGAGGAACTCGAAAGCCGCCTCCACACTTTGCTAACTCCCCCGCCGAGCAAGCCGGCAGGTGAAGCGCCGACGGTGGATGATGTGTTTGAGCATGTGCTGGCGCGGATTGAGGAGGATCTGGGGAAGAAAGCCGTGCAGCGGACGATGGAGGCGATCTGGGGCAGCCGTGCGGGGTTGCATCAGGACGAGCTGCTGGCGATTGCGAAGCTGGCGCCGGCGGAATGGGCGGCAATGCAGAATGCGCTGGCCG
>JAFMIX010000275.1 GCA_017853785.1 Verrucomicrobiales bacterium | reverse complement strand
GCCCCAACGTCACCGCCGACGCCGCAAGCCTGTGCTTCAAGTCCGGCAACGCCACCATCCTGCGCGGGGGCAAGGAAGCGTTGCATTCCAACCAAATCATCGCCCGCGTCATGATCGAAGCCGGACGCGCCGCCTGCAAAAACTTTCCTGAGCACGCCATCCAGGTCGTCGCCACCACCGACCGCGACGCCATCAAGGAACTCCTCGCGCTCACGCAATACGTTGACCTTTGCATGCCCCGCGGCGGCGAGGGTCTCATCCGAGCCGTGACCGAGTGCAGCAAAGTTCCGGTCATCAAACATTACAAGGGCGTCTGCCACGTCTTCGTGGACGCCGCCGCCGACCTGGCGATGGCCGAGGCCATCGTCCTGAACGCCAAATGCCAGCGCCCCGGCGTCTGCAACGCGATGGAAACCTTGCTCGTGGACCAAGCGGTCGCCGGAAAGTTTCTTCCGCAGATGGCGCAGATGCTCGCAGATAAAAACGTCGAGCTTCGCTGCGACCCGGATTCCTTCCATCAGCTATCAACGATCAACTATCAGCTGCTGAAGCCCGCCGCCGAAGCCGACTGGTCCACCGAATACAACGACTACATCCTCAACGTCCGCGTCGTGGACGGCGTGGCGGCGGCGATTGAGCACATCAACCATTATGGCTCGGCGCACTCGGACAGCATCGTGACGCGGGACGAGGCGCGTGCGCAGCAATTCCTCGCCGAGGTGGATTCGGCGGCGGTGTATTGGAACGCCTCCACACGCTTCACCGACGGCGGTGAATTCGGCATGGGCGCGGAGATCGGCATCAGCACCGACAAGATCGGAGCGCGCGGCCCGATGGGCCTCGATGAACTGACCAGCTACAAATGGCTTGGACTCGGCAGCGGGCAGGTGCGTGGTTGAGGGCCCCGCTCACTGGAAAACTTTCCACCAGAATCCGATGGCGACGACTGTCGCCGCAACTATCGGCAAAACAATAGCACCAAACGCCCGGCCAAAACCACTCGCCTTGAGCCGGCCATCGCCGTCGAAGCCTTGCTTGCCCGGCAAGGCATCGAGCAGCACCGAGCTTTTGGGATTCTGCGGGTCGTAGAAAATTCGCTCAAAAGGGTTATCCTCCAATCGCTCCGTGTCCGCAGTTTTCAGCACCGCCTGCCGCAACTGCCCGAGCGCGTCCGTGAATTCAAACGTGAGCTTCATCACCGGACGCTTGTTGACCCTTGTGTTCGTCGCCGTTTTATCCGTGAGCAAGCCTTGAACCATCACCCCGTTGGCGAGCAGCTGGATGGCCTTGCGGCCGCTAAACAATCCCTGTAGCGCCAGCGCCAACCCCACCGCTGGAAAAATCAACACAAACGCCGCGCCCAGCCCGAACACCCCGCGGCGCATCCCGCAGATGCGCGAGACGGTCGGCTTGCCGACAGGAAACTCCACCGTCACCGTCTGGTTATCGCGCAAGCCGCCGCTGGGGCAATACGATGTCCCCGTGTATTCCGCACCGCCGTAGCTAAACTTGAACTGATGCGCGAATATGGGCGTGCTTTTGCGGCGGTTGCTGACGCCTTTACGGCGCTTGCCGCCGCCTTCGCTCGCGTTGGTTTGCTCGCTGGCGGTGATGATTCCCGGAGCAGTCTCCAGTGCGCCGCGAAAGGAGAACAGCGATGACCAGTCCGCGTTAGCCGCGAAGAGCCAGACAAAAACCATGCCGAACCCGAAGAACACCCAACCAAACTGTGAGAGCGGACTGCCGAACAGCACGACGAGCTTGGTGGGCAGCGGCACTTCGCGCGGCGGGCGGCTGATGACGGGCATGGACAAATTCATGCGGCGCAGTTTGGACAAGGCGTCCGGCGAATCAAATTTTTGTCGCGCTTGTCAGTGGTCAGCGTTTCGGCGACAGTTTTGCCGACAAAAACAACTGTGAGCCCTGCCGACCAAGCCAGATTCATCCGCAACGCGCTTCCGCCCGGCGGGCTGTTTGCCGGCAAGTCGTGGCTCACCTCCCCTGCCCCGTTTCAACTCGATGCGAAGCTGGTCAAGGAACTGGATGCGTTGGGACGCGTGCTGCTGCAGTTCTATCGCGCGGTCAATTTACTCTACCGGCGTAGCATTGAGGGCAAGCAGCCGGAATGGGTGGCGCAATGGCTGGATCAGGGCAAGCCGGAGGAGTTGGTCGCGCTGCAGCGACACAATGCGTTCAAGCAGGATCTGCCGCGGGTCATTCGGCCAGACGTTCTGTTGACCGACGGCGGCTTCGTCATCTCCGAGCTCGACTCCGTGCCCGGCGGCATTGGACTGACGGGCTGGCTGAATCAAACCTACTCCAACGCGGAGGGCGGAGTGCGGAGGGCGGAACTCATTGGAGGTCCGCAAGGAATGCTCAAGGGCTTCGACAGCATCTTCAATGATGCGCCGCGCGTCTTCATCGTGGTCTCCGAAGAAGCGGCGAGTTATCGGCCGGAGATGGAATGGTTGGCGGAGCAGTTGGGTCCGCGCTTCACCGTTTGTGACGACACGTTCACCGACTTCACGCCCGGTTCGGCGGTGTATCGATTCTTTGAGCTGTTCGACTTACCGAATGTGGCGAACTCGCAGCGCATCCTCGATCTCGCCGCGGCCAAGTGGTTTCAACTCACGCCGCCGCCCAAACCGGTGTTCGAGGAGAAGATGCTGTTTGCCTTGCTGTGGAATCGCAACCTCGCTCCCTTCTGGCGGCAGGAGTTAGGTGAATCGTTCTTCACACGGCTTAAGCAACACGTTCCTTACACTTGGCTGATTGATCCAACTCCATTGCCACCGCAGGGTTCATTTCCGGGGCTGGATCTGACGGACTGGAACCAGCTCAAGCTGCTTTCGCAAAAAGAGCGCGAACTCATCCTGAAAGTTTCCGGCTTCTCGCCGAATGCGTGGGGCGCGCGGGGCGTGTTCCTCGGGAGCGACTTGTCACAGGCCGATTGGTCCGCCGCCGTGGACCAGGCCATCGCTAGCGCGCAGAGTTCGCCGCATGTGCTGCAACGGTTCCACAAGCCGCGCACGGTGGATGCGCAATGGTTTGACTTCGATACCAACCAGCTCGCGCCGATGAAGGGGCGCGTGCGGTTGTGTCCCTACTACTTTGTCTCGGGCGACTGGCAAACGGCGCGACCAGAACTGGGCGGCGTGCTTGCGACGATTGTGCCGGCGGACAAAAAGATCGTGCATGGCATGAGCGAGGCGATTCT
>JAFMIX010000274.1 GCA_017853785.1 Verrucomicrobiales bacterium | reverse complement strand
AACGGATACCGCCCCGTCATCAGCCCGTAACGCGAAGGATGGCACAACGGCCCGGGCGCATGCGCATCGGTGAACCGCATTCCCTCCAGCGCCAGCCGGTCCATGTTCGGTGTGGCGATCTTCGACTGCGGATTGAAGCACTGCGGATCGCCGTAGCCCATGTCGTCCACGAGCAGGACGACGATGTTGGGTTTGGCGGCCGGAGTGCGCGCGTCGGCGCCGTGCAAAGGGGCCAGCGGCGCGAGCAACAGGGCGGTGATTAGGCTTCTCATGTCAATCGTTGCGCCAGTTCAGGGACCCGTGATTTCACCCTGATCCTCATGAGCCCGAATCTTGCGGGTCACCCGGCGGGTTTGAGCGTGAACTCTTTGATGGCCAGCCCGATGTCGTCTTTTCCACCAGCAAAGCGGAGCGTGTTCATCCCTTTGTCCAGCGTCACCGTCACCGGAGCCGTCTGCTGCCACTTGCCGAGGGTGTAGGGCAACGGAACATTCACGGTTCCCCCGCCCTTGTCGGTCTGAAGACCCAGCGTCAGACCCTTATGGACGGTCACCACCCGCGCGGTCAATTCATACTTGCCCGCCGCCGGCAGCTGTATGGCATACTCAAACACCCCGCCCTTGCTGCAATTCAACTGCATGCCGCCCCGGAAGCTTTTCATGAAAACGATCTTTCTCGTGCTGTTGGTGGGGTAACTGCACGCCGCCGCCGGGATGGAGACAAGCCCGCCAGGACTCAGGCTGATCCGTCCATCCTCCACATCCATGTTCACGGACACCACCGCCTCGGGCTTCGACGGTTCACTCGCCTCGGCCAAATCCTCCCCGGCCAGCGCCACCTCGACCGGCTTGGCCTCCGCCACAATCGCCTGCTCCAGAGTCAGCGCGAGGCGATTCCAAAAACCACCCGTTCCAGGCTTCGCAGGATTCGCCTTCTGCTCGCCCAGCGCGTCACCGATCCACCGGGCACGCAATACTTTGATGAAGTCTTCGGGATAGGCCCGCGCCTGGGACTCCAGATGAAAGTCCGGTCCAGGGCGGCCTTCCCAAGTGCTGTACTTCCAGTCCGCACCCAGATTGATCGTCCAGCCTTGGGGAGTCCAATGGGCCAGCGCGGCGTGACCGGGCTGACGCACCCCCCAAGTCGGGATTCCAAAGCTGCGCAAGGCCAGTCGCCCGACAAAGGCACGGGGCCCGCACTTGCCTCCGCCGCAGAGGAGTTGCTGGATCCGCGACGTGCCGTCGTCCTGGGGAGGCAGAGGATCGGTGTAGGGCACATCCGTTCTCACGATCCAAGCATAGCGCCAGCGGTAGTCCGGCTTGCTCACAATGTCCGGACGATAGTTCCTCAGCATCTCGCGGCACCACGCCAGGTCTTCCTCCGAGTTGGGTTCGTCGGTGATCATGCGGCATTCCCAAGCGGTCATGGTCGCAAACGCGGCATCCAATTCGCCTGCACGATATGCTTCCTCGTAATGAAGGTAGCGCTTCACCGGATCAATGTTGAACCGGCTGTTGTTCTCACCGGGCGCGGCCTGCTCCAGGCTGGTGCCCAGTGCAACGCGTTGAAGGATGCCTGAGCCAGCCTTCGGGCTGGCCTTTTGGATTTCCGTGTAGATCTGCATGGCACGCCCATAGTTGCCGCCTTTTGCGCCCCCCCCCACAAGCATTTGCTTCATCAATGAGTCGTCGGCCAACAACTTTGCCACCAGCGCCGCCTCGGTTTCTCCCTGCCGGGCAAATCCCGCAAGGCCCGCCGGCGTAGCCTCGGCCAAGACCGCGCATTTGACGAGAAGAGGGTCAAGTTTGCCGCCTGACAGAAGGCTTTCCAAATCCGCGAGAATGGGCCTCGCAGCCGTCACGGTTCGTTTCTGGGCCTCGCCATACGCTTCCGCCTTGGCCTTGCCGATTTTGGCCGCCTCCGCTTTGGCTTGGGCGTCAACTGCGATACGGGCTTTGCCTTTGTAGGTGGCTTCGTAAGCCATCAGCGCCGCCGCCTCATCCGCATATGCCTGTTGATATGCTGAAATGGATTGTGAGTTGATTTTGGGGAGCACTGTGACGATCTCCGCCCGCCCGGCGCCCAGCATCGCGGCGTATTGCGCCTCCAGTTCCTGGCCCGCCGGCGCCAGCGCCGACGGGCCGGCCTGAGGATGGCCCTGCGCGGGGGCGTCGGCGCTTCCGGCACCGGCAATGCCCCCCAACATCAGGCAACAGAATGCTGTCAAACTGGACCTTTTCATTTTTCGTTCGTTGATTTGCCGCGCAAATGATCCACGGCGGTCTTGGTTCGGTCGTTTAATTGTCTCATCGCTTCGCCCATCGCTTCGCCAATGAGAAAATAGGTTTCGGCGTTGGAGTTCCAGTGATAGCCCTGACCGTTGGGGGACTCCTCCTTCGGTCGCCAGAAGGCTCTCGTGCTCACAAACGCGACATTGCCTTTGAACTCCGGCCGCTCCGCCACGGCGGCTTGGGCTTTCATCAGCGATAGCGCACGCGGGCTTTTCTCCTCCGGACCGGTCATCCCGGTTTCGGCGATGACGAACGGCAGGCCGGGCGCGCCGAGGTCTTTGCGAATGTCACGGATGAAACAGATCATGTTGGTTTCGTATTCCGCGTTGAACCTGTCGTTGACGCGGTCGTTCCAGCCCTGATGCCAGCCAAAGCCCGCGAGCACATAACTCCCGTCGCTGCCCGGCACGCGGTCCTTGATATCCGCCAGCGCGGCTTTCGTGAGCGACAGCATCTCGCGGTAGTATTTGCCGATAATGGCCGGGTCTTGTGCAATGGCGGCATCACCCTTCTCGCCCAGCGAATACGGCGGCCTGCCGGCACTGGGCGGACGGAAATCCACCGCGAGGCTCTTGCCGCCCCAGGCGCACTTGATGAGCAACACCGGCTCATCCCGCGCATCGCCCAGCACCCAGCCAAAGCCAAGCTCAGGCCCGATCATTTCCTTGCGGGCGCCATAACCCACGGTGAGCGGCCCGTGACGGTCGAGATAACTGATCCAGACGTCGTCGCGCGTGCGCCACTTCCCGGCGGTGTCCACGAGCGGGGTGAACTTTTTTGCCGTGGCGACATCCTTCACAAGAAACTCCAGCGAGCCTTTGCCGCCATTGCGTTTTGGGTCGGCGGGAACGAAGCCGTGCCCCTCCATGTTCGACTGGCCGGCGAGGATGAAGACGCGCACCGGCTTCGGCGCCGCTTGCGCGGAGACGAT